>NZ_JBEZEZ010000016.1:0-216702 GCF_040649155.1 Streptosporangium sp. NPDC049046
AGTGTTCGGGGGGGGGCGCTTTATTTAATTTCGGGTTGTCCCCAACTACCACACCGCTGGGGGGGGGGTGGGGCCTCCCCCCTCCCCCCCCCCCCACGACGCGTGGTGTCCCCCCTGAGGGGAAGTGGGCAGGACGGTGGCGGTGGTGCGGTCCGGCACGCACCGCCGACCCGGGGTGGCCCGCCACAGGAGGAGACGCTCTTTCGCCGCGACTGTGCGGGTGGGGATGTCGAGAACGCATCCGTGGCTCCGATTCTCTGTGATCAGAGAAGCGAGACGGCCGACGACTTTCGAGGAGAAGCGACCATGCAGCCCGTCAAGACGAACACCCTGAAGGTTCCCGGCGCGACCCTTCACTACGAGATCCGCGGCTCGGGGCCGACCCTGCTGCTGATCTGCGGCGGGGTTTACGACGCCGCCGGATACGCGGGTCTGGCCCAGCGGCTCGCCGACCGCTACACGGTGGTGACCTACGATCGGCGCGGCAACTCGCGCAGCCCGCTGGACGGGCCGCCCGAGTCGCAGAGCATCGAGACGCACGCCGACGACGCGCACCGCCTGCTGGTGGAGGTGGGCGTCACCGCCGACGAGCCCGCGTACGTCTTCGGCAACAGCTCCGGCGCGATCATCGGCCTGGAGCTGGCCACCCGCCACCCCGAGCAGGTGCGCACCCTCGTATCCCACGAGCCGCCGCTGTTCGAGCTGCTGCCCGACCGCGACCGCTGGCGCGATGTCATCCGGGACGTGGAGGAGGCGTTCGCCAAGGAGGGGACCGGAGCCGCGATGCAGGCCTTCGCCACCGGGTTCGACAGGACCGGCAGGGAGCACGAGGAGGCGGCCACCCAGGGAGAGCAGGAGGAGCTCACTCCCGAGGCGGCGGAGACGATGGCGCGGATGGAGAAGAACATGGAGTTCTTCATCGGCTACGAGGTGCCGCCGTTCGTGAGATACGTCCCCGACGCCGACGCGCTGCGGGCCTCCTCGGCACGCGTCGTGATGGTGGCGGGCGAAGCCTCGGAGGGGCAGCCACCTTACCGGGCCTCCTTCGTCGTCGCCGAGCAGATCGAGGGGACGCACGTGATGTTCCCCGGCGACCACGGGGCCTTCGGTAGCCTGCACGAGGAGTTCGCCGCCAAGCTCGACGAGGTGCTCTCGCGCCCCTGAGCGAACGCGGCCGACGGCCGTGTCTCTACTGGTTCGGAGCCAGGGCGACCCTTGGGGCGGGGTTCTTCGCGGGGTGGTTCTGGGGGAACGTGCGGAACGGCTCCGGTCGGACCTTTTATGGTCTGGCCGGAGCCGGTGTTTCCCTGGGGACGCTGATCAGGGGAAGGTGATCAGACGGTGGTGATCGCGGGGGACGGCGATCACCGGGGGGAGATGGGCGGGGTGGTGGTGACGGCGAGGACGGTGGTCACCGTGGTGGCCCGGGTGCTGTGTCGCAAGGGGAAGGTGTCGCAGGGGGCCAGGGGGGACGGCAGGTGTCGCGGAGCGGTGATCAGCCGACGTTGGCACAGATCGCGTAGACGCTGATGCCCACGTCGTTGTAGCCGATCTGGCGACCGAGCCCGATCCAGCCGTTGCCGTCGTCTGTGGGGAAGGAGCCCACCAGGATGGCCCCGTTGCCCTGCGCCTCGGCGCCGCCGCCGATGACCTTCTTCCCGCCGGGGCAGTAGACCACGCGGCGCTGGAAGTTGGGCACGTTGGCGTTCGGCAGCTTGACGATCTGGTAGCCGGTGAAGTCGGCGGCGGCGGGAGCATCGGGGACGGTGGGCACGGAGGCCGTGGCCGGAGCGGCGGCGGTCATCGTGGTCAAACCCGCGACGGCGGCGGCGCTCAGCACGGCGGTCATGAGCTTCCTGCTTCGCATGATGTCTCCTGTGGCAGAGGGTGCCTGTGTGTTCACAGAGAGTAATTCTTCATCACTCTCAGTGTCCAGCCCTGTTTTTGTCGCCGTCTCGCCAGTTGCGTCCGCCCTGGTGATCGGGCATGCGCGGGTGTGGGGGGAGGGTGTTCCGGGTGAAGGGTTCGCGCCGCCGAGGAGGTGCTCCAGGTGGGGGTTCACGTCGTCGAGGGGGTGGTCGACGGTGAACGGGGAGGGGTGCCCTCGGGGCCCGGCCGACGACGGGCGGGAGGGAGCGGGCGCCGTCAAGAGGTCGACCGGCGTTGAACGTCGACCGACTATGAGAGCGCTCTCAGATCAGGGTAGGGCCATTTCTTGATCGTCGGCCAGGCGGGCGATGTGATAGGTGGGCGGACGAAAAGATGGCGCCGCGCGGTAGAACGCCCTATTTTTCTGGGCTTACGCCCTCTCGCCTGCACCTCCGTCCTTTACCTACTCGTTACCAACGCGAAACATTGACTGACGTGACGCATCCCGTTACTTTTCGGTGAGAGAGCGCTCTCTCGTATCGGTCAGCTTCAGAGCCCGATTCCTCTCCCCGGAGGCACCCCCTATGGATCCCTCGATCCGGACCACGGGTCCGGACAGTGCGCACCCCCGCGAAGGACGACTCGCCCGGTCGGCGGCCCGCCTCAGGGCCCGCCGTCGCCGCCTCGCCGCCGGTGTGGTCGTCGCGATGGTGGCCGGGCTGCTCGGCCTCGGCGCCGCCCGCTCCGCGGAAGCCGCCACGGTCGGCGCCGGCAGCTACGCGGACACCCTCCCCGCAGGACGCTCGCTGCCGACCGGCTGCGGCTCCATCTCCACCAACCCCCGCCAGTGGGTGACGTCCAACGCCCCCGCGGGGGCCGTGCCCACCAACGACTGGTGGTCGTCGATCCTCTACAAGAAGACCGACTGTGCGTACGGTGAGCCGCTCCACGCGCACCCGATCTCGTACGACACCTTCGGCAACGGGCTCGGCTTCTCCTACAACACCACCCCCGCCATCAGCGGCACCGCGACCGGCGTCGGCGAGTACCACTACCCCTACGTCGAGAACATCCGCGTCGGCGTCGCGGGCCTGAACTCGCCGGACGTCAAGGTCGACGGCTGGAGCGACTGGACCGTCACCCCGTACTGGAGCGGCGGGGGCCGGACGATGAAGGCCACCATCGGCCACGGCCTGCCGTTCGCGTACTTCCAGATCACCGGCGGCAACGCGCAGATCACCGCCGCGGGCACCCCCACGGTGTGGTCCAACAGCGGCGCCACCATCGGCTTCACCGTCGGCGGCCGTGACTACGTCGCCTACGCGCCGACCGGAGCGACCTGGTCGGTGAGCGGCACCACGATCAGCTCCTCCCTCGCGGGCAAGGACTTCTTCTCGGTGGCGGCGCTTCCCGCGGGCGGCGACCGCGCGGCGCTGGCGAGCACCTACGGCCAGTACGCGCACGCGCACGTCACCGGCACCCGTGTCTCGTACGCCTACAACCAGTCCGCGAGCACGCTGACCACGACGTACGCCTTCACCACCACGGCGAGGCAGGGCAGCCAGACCGGCACGGTCATCGCGCTCTACCCGCACCAGTGGAACTACCTGACCGGCTCGACGCCGCTGGCGCAGACGTACGTGTCGGCGCGCGGGCAGATGAAGATCGTCACCGGTACGCAGTTCAGGACGACGATGAAGTACACCGGCGTCCTGCCCGAGGTCCCCGCGGTGGCCGACAGTTCGGGGGCGGACCTCACCACGGTCACCAACCAGCTCAACGCCGAACTCGGCAACCCGATGGACATCCGGGGCGACGACACCTACTGGACGGGCAAGGGCCTGGGCCGGGCCGCCCGCATCGCGGAGATCGCCGACCAGCTCAACCTGACGTCGGTGCGCACCGCCGCGCTGAACGCGATCCGCACCCGCCTCAACGACTGGTTCACCGCCTCACCGGGCAAGACGACCAGGGTCTTCTACTACAACCAGAACTGGGGGACCCTGCTCGGCTACCCGGCCTCCTACGGCTCCGACCTGGAGCTCAACGACCACCACTTCCACTACGGCTACTACATCGCCGCCGCCGCGACCCTCGCCAAGTTCGACCCCAACTGGGCGAAGGCGAGCCAGTACGGCGGCATGGTGGACCTGCTGATCCGCGACGCCAACAACTACGACCGGTCCGACACCCGCTTCCCGTACCTGCGCGACTTCGACATCTACGCGGGCCACGACTGGGCGTCGGGCCACGGCGCGTTCGGCTCGGGCAACAACCAGGAGTCGTCGTCGGAGGGCCAGAACTTCGCCAACGCCCTCATCCAGTGGGGACAGGCCACCGGCAACACCGCCGTCCGCGACGCGGGCATCTTCATCTACACGACCCAGGCCGCGGCGATCCAGGAGTACTGGTTCGACGTGCGCGACCAGAACTTCCCCGCCGCCTTCGGCCACAGCACGGTCGGCATGGTCTGGGGCAGCGGCGGCGCGTACGCCACCTGGTTCAGCGCCGAACCGGAGATGATCCAGGGCATCAACATGCTCCCGATCACCGGCGGGCACTTCTACCTGGGCGACAACCCCGCCTACGTGAACACCAACTACGCCGAACTGGTACGCAACAACGGCGGGCCACCCACGGTGTGGCAGGACATCATCTGGCAGTTCCAGGCGCTGGGCAACGGTGACGCGGCCCTGGCGAACCTGCGCGCCGCCGGAGGCTACACCCCGGAGGAGGGGGAGAGCAGGGCGCACACCTTCCACTGGATCCGCAACCTGGCCGCCCTCGGCACGGTGGACAACTCCGTCACCGCCAACCACCCGCTGGCGAAGGTGTTCAGCAAGAACGGGGCACGCACCTACGTCGCGTCCAACATCACCGGCAGCCCGCTCACGGTGACCTTCTCCAACGGCACCGTGCTCAACGTGCCGGCGGGCAAGACGGCCACCTCCGGCGCCTTCACCTGGAGCGGCGGCAACGCGGGGGGCGGCACCACGAACCCCGACCCGACCCCCACGCCGACCCCCACCCCGACGCCGACCCCCACCCCGACCCCGGGTGTCTTCGCCGCGACGCGCTACCTGCAGAGCGGCGGAGGGCTGACGGGCACGACCGGCACGGCGGGCAGCGTCACGCTGGCCGCCGCGAACGGCAACCACGACGGCGTCCCGACCAACGCCCAGGTCTTCACGGCGACCGGTCTCACCGCCAACCGCAACGGCGGCACCACCGCGTTCGACCTCTTCCTGGACTCGGGCACCGCGGTCGCGAACGGCACCCAGGTCAGGGTCTCCTACGACCTGACCGGCGACGGGAGCTGGGACAGGGTGGAGACCTACGCCTACTTCGCGACCGACCCGGTGACCGGCTGGGAGCACTACACGCAGGGGGCCGGCCCGCAGTCCTCCTCGGGCACGCTCGGCAACCTGTCGAACGGCCGGGTGAGGGTCGAGGTCTGGAACGCCATCGGCACCAACACCGTCAGCCTCGGTGTCGGTAACCGGTCCTTCGTACGGCTGCCGTTCGGCTGATCCCCCTCAGCCGATCCGCGAAGGGACGGCCGGGAGCGTGAGCCCCCGGCCGTCCTCGCTTTCCGCGAGTGAGCGCGGCAGGCCGATCGCGTTCGAGGGCGGAATGACGCCCGACTCCAGGACGGCCGTGGTCAGCGGGTGGAGCAGCAGGGCGAGCTCGGAGGTGCGCTCGTCTCCCAGGGCACGCCACGGGGCGGCCGCCGCCTCGTCGGTGAGCCGCTCGATCCGCCCGCGCTCCCGCGCACCCTCGGCCGTCAGCGCGCCGGAGTCGTCGACCCACCCGCGCTCGCGCAGGGCGGCGGCACCGGCCTCCCACTCCTCATCGTCCCAGTGCCGTCCCAGGCGCAGCTGCTCCAGATCCGTCTCGCCCGCCGCGACCTTGAGCAGGTGGGCCTGGACGGGGGAGACGCCGTGGGCGACGAGGGCGGCCACGTGCCCGTCGCCCCGGTGCTCGCGCAGCGTGGTCGCGGCCTGCCAGAGCAGCAGGTGCGGCTCGTCGGGCGCGGGCAGCGCCTGGTTGGCCGCGCCGAGCACCCGGCCGGCGGTGTCGGCGAGCCGCGCGGCCTCCCAGGCGAGGTCGGCCGCCGCGCGCATGTCGTCCGATCCGATCACCTTGTCGGTGAGCACGTTCCGCAGCGCCGCTCCCGCCCCGTCGAGCCTGGCGCGCAGCACGTCGCCGGGGGTGGCGAACGTCCACGCGTCGGGGAGCGCCCTGGCGACCCTCGCCGGGGGGAAACCGTGGAAGGCCGCCGTGACGACGCCGGGGCCGACCGGCCCGAGGGGCGCCGCCCTGGACGCGAAGTAACCCATCCAGAAACCGCGCATGCCGACCGCGTCGGACGCCGCCAACGCCTCGGGGGCGAAGTAGGTGACGGCGTGCAGGGGCTCAAGTAACTGCCACATGACACGCGGAACGTTCGGTTCGAGCTCCGGCACGGTCTCACACCCCGTCTAGGGATCCTGGCGGATCGGCTGTGCGTTGTTCATACGGTACTCGCAGGAACGACCGGGTGATCTCTGGGGGAGAAGACCGCCATCTGGTCGGAACCCTGACCTGATCTGGGAAGACGAAGTCATCTCACCCGTCAGGTTGGGTCTTTTCAAGGGGGGACGGGCGGGTTATCAAGAGCTCAGGACGAACTGTGATTCCAGACATTTCCGCTCACTTCGCTGGTTCCTCGGTCGCGTCCGATCGCCCAACCCCCCAAGCCGATGGAGTACGGCATGCCGCAGTTACGAAGAGTCATGATTCAAATTCTGTGTGTCATCGCGATGCTTGCCGCGAGCGTCACCGCGGCGGCAACGGGCGCGCAGGCCGCCGTTCCCAACCGGTGGGGTTTCGCGGTGGTCGACGTGACCTCCGGCGTCCCCGACATCAACCACCAGGCGGGCAGCTGGGCGCCGGGCTTCAACGTCACGGTCACCCCCGGCGTGGTCGGGCAGACGTACGTGAGGTTCCCGCAGCTCGCGATCAACGGCGGCGTCGTCCACGTCACGGCGATCTCCCAGAACGCCTACTGGTGCCAGGTGCAGAAATGGGGCCCCTCGGGATCCGACCTGCTGGTGGCGGTGCAGTGCTACCGGTACGGAGGGGCTCAGGTCTTCACCCCGTACAGCATCGTCTTCGAGCAGAGCACCGGCACCCTGCCCGCACCGCAGGCGTTCGGTTACGTGCACCACAACGGTGCCGGCATCGCCGACCAGTTCAACTCGGCCGGGGGCGTGAACACCGCCGTCCCCGGTGGGGTGGGCGTCTGGACGGTCACCCTGCCGGGCCTCGGCTCGGCGAGTGCCGCGGGAAACCTCCAGGTCACCGCGGTGAACCCCAACCAGCCCGCCCGCTGCAAGGTCGGCGCCTGGTCTCCGGGCGTGGGCGCGCAGGCGGTCCAGGTGCGCTGCCACAACGCGACGAACGTGCCGCTCAACACCGGATGGACCCTCACCTACCAGCGTGAGCGCGCCATCACCGGTGCGGCGATCCCGCCGAAGAACTTCGCCTACACCTTCGACACCAACCCGGCCAACCCCGGCCCGTACGCGCCGACGCCCGCGGGTCTGAACTACAACTCCCAGGGGGCCACGAACACGATCCAGAGCGCGGGACTCGGTCTGCGTCTGGTCACCTTCCCGAAGGTCGGGCTCCTGCAGGACCAGGTCCAGGTCACCGCGTACGGGCCGGGCCCCGAGTTCTGCAACCTGCAGAGCCTGTGGAACACCAACGCCGGCAATGCCATCGTGCGCAACGTCGCCTGCTACGACGCGGCCACCCGCGTCGACCGGCTCTCGTTCGTCACCTACACGTCGGCCTTCTGAGGCCCGGGTGATGTCCGGGTGAGGCCGAGCGCGGTACCGTCCGTGACCTCGGGCGGTACCGCGCTTCCCGTCCGGCCCGTTCCCCCGTACGCCTCCGGCCCGGCCATCCGTCCGAGCCGGTCACCCGTCAGGATCCGGCCCGGCCGCTCACGTGAGAGGCTCATCCGTACGGCCAGGTCGGGGGCGTGTGCCCGAATGGACGGCCTTCTCCCGGGTAGCCGGAGGCGATGACGACTTATGGCTTCCATTCCTCACACGAGCAGATCCACCCGGCAGAGCTTCTGAAAGCCGTCACCCAGGCCGAGCAGGCGGGGTTCGGGGCGGCGATGTCGTCGGACCACTTCTCCCCGTGGAGCGAGCGACAGGGGCAGTCGGGGTTCGCCTGGTCCTGGCTGGGCGCGGCGCTCCAGGCCACGAACCTGCCGTTCGGCGTTGTGAACGCCCCCGGCCAGCGCTACCACCCCGCGATCATCGCCCAGGCGATCGGCACCCTCGGGGCGATGTTCCCCGAGCGCTTCTGGGCCGCCCTCGGCACGGGCGAGGCGAGCAACGAGCACATCACCGGTGACCGCTGGCCGCGCAAGGAGCTTCGCACGCGGCGTCTGCGGGAGTGTGTCGACATCATCAGGGCGATGCTGGCGGGGGAGGAGGTGAGCCACGACGGCCTGGTGACCGTCGACCGCGCCCGGTTGTGGACCCGGCCCGAGGTCCCGCCGAAGTTGGTCGGCGCGGCGGTGAGCGTCGACACGGCCCGCTGGTGCGCGGAGTGGGCCGACGGCCTGATCACCGTGGGAGGACCGGTCGACCACCTGCGCGAGGTCATCGGCGCCTACCGGGACGCCGGAGGTAAGGGGAAGGTGGCGCTCCAGGTTCACCTCAGCTGGGCCGAGAGTGACGACGAGGCGATGGCCATCGCCCACCACCAGTGGCGAAGCAATGTCTTCTCCCCGCCGGTCAGCTGGGATCTCGACACCCCCGAACTCTTCGACGTGGTCTCCGCGGACGTCTCGTCCGAGCAGATCGCCGAGGTCGTCAACGTCTCGTCCGACCTGGGCTGGCACGCCGCCAGGATCAACGAGTACGCCGACCTGGGCTTCGAGGAGATCTATCTGCACCATGTGGGCCAGGAGCAGGCCCCCTTCATCGACGCGTTCGGCGCGAAGGTCCTTCCCCAGCTGCGCTGACGTGGTCGCGGCCCTTCCAGGCGCGTTGGTCCGGGAGGGCGGGAGACAAGGGCACGGACGGGTTCACGGACGGGTTCACGGAGGGAGGGGCGGGGCGCGGGCGGGTTCACGGACGGAGGGGAACCCGCCCAGGTGGTGTGGCGTGGTGTCCGGTAAGGGGTGGTGATGACTCCTGCTGGGGTCTGTGGCCCCATTCTCCCCAAACGTCACGAAACGCACTGACTTATCGTCACTCTTACGACATCTAATAGAAACAATTAGGAGGGAATCAATTCCCAGACGTGACCGGATGTTCTACATTTGTCATGGGAGCGCTCCCATCAGAAGGAGGCGCAGTGTCTCTCCAGCACAACTCATCCGCGGCGGCCCTCGAGGTCGCCCACGAGTACGTAGGCGAGTGCCTGCTGCCCGCCGTCCCCGCGAGCGTGCGCGACGCCCGCTCGCTGGTTCGCCGGGAGCTCTCCCTGTGGGGCGCTGACGATCTCATAGACGACTGCATGCTGATCGTGAGCGAGCTGGTCACCAACGCCGTCAGGTACGGCGGCGCCGCGTGCGCGCTGCGCATCCGAGGCGGCGAGAACCTCGTCCGCGGTGAGCTCTTCGACCCCGGGGCGGGAGTTCCCCGCATGTGTGCCCGCGACATGGACGCCACCAGCGGCCGGGGCCTCCAGATCGTCGACTCCCTCGCCGACGACTGGGGCGTCGCCCATCCCGCCACCGGAGGAAAGATCGTCTGGTTCGTGCTCGGCCTGCCCGCCTCCCCCCGCTCGCATTCCGCCGTCGCCCCGGTCCTGCAGCTCAAGTAGGCGCCACGCGCCCCGAACCGCCCGGCCGCCCGGGGAACGCGCGGCCCAGGAGCACGATCGTCCGCCGGGGGTGAGAGGCCCGCGGCCCAAGACAGCCGTCCGCCAGGTGTGAGATCCGCCGCCCAAGGTCGCACGGCCGTCCGACCCTCCCGATGACCTGGTGTTTTCGCGCGCCGGGGGTGGGTGTCCCGCGGTGTCGGCGCGCCCCGTAGTGTGCGGACGATCGCCCCCCAGGGCGATCGGCCCCCCAGGGAGAGAAACGCATCACCCATGACGACGTACGACCACACCCGCCGCGCCTGCTACACCGGATATGTCACCCAGGCCATCGTCAACAACCTGGCCCCCCTGCTGTTCATCGTGTTCCAGACCCGCTACCAGTTGCCGCTGGAGATGCTCGGGCGCCTGGTGCTGCTCAACTTCGCCACCCAGCTGGTCACCGACATCGTGGCCGTGAAGTTCGTGGACCGGACCGGTTACCGCGTCCCGCTGGTGCTGGCCCACGTCCTGTCGGCGCTGGGACTGATGCTGCTCGCGGTGGCCCCGGCCGTGTCGCCCTCCCCGTACCTGGGACTGTGCGTCGCGATCGTCGTCTACGCCGTCGGCGGCGGCCTGCTGGAGGTGCTCGTCAGCCCGGTCGTGGACGCGCTGCCCAGCCCGCAGGAGGGCAAGGCCGCGGCGATGAGCCTGCTGCACTCCTTCTACTGCTGGGGACAGGTCGCGGTGGTGGCGGGCAGCACGCTGCTGCTGGCCTGGATCGGCCAGGACGCCTGGCAGGTCCTGCCCGTCGCCTGGGCGCTGGTCCCGCTGGTCAACATGGTGGCGTTCCTGAGGGTGCCGCTGCCCGCGACCGTGCCCGACGAGCACCGCACCTCCCTGCGGGCGCTCTTCGGGGCTCCCGCCTTCGCCGCCGCCCTCGTGCTGATGCTCAGCGCGGGCGCGGCCGAGCTGACCATGTCGCAGTGGTCCTCCCTCTTCGCCGAGGAGGGGCTGGGAGTCTCCAAGGTGTGGGGCGACCTGGCGGGTCCGTGCCTGTTCGCGGTCCTGATGGGCATCGGCCGCATCGTCTACGGCCTGTGGGGTGAGAAGATCCCGCTGGTGCCCGCTATGGCCTCGTGCGGCGCGCTGGCGACCGTCTGCTATCTCGTCGTCTGCCTGTCCTCCAACCCGGTGGTCAGCCTCATCGGCTGCGCGGTGTGCGGCCTCGCCGTCAGCCTCCTGTGGCCGGGTACCTTCAGCCTCGCCGCGGCCCGCTTCCCCCTCGGCGGCGCGGCGATGTTCGGCGTGCTCGCCGTCTTCGGGGACGCCGGTGGCGCGGCCGGCCCCTGGATCGCCGGGGCCGCCGCGGACGCCTCCGCCGCCGCCGGCGGGTTTCTCGCCACCCTGTCGGCCGCGCTCCCCGACGACGGCGGCTCCGGTCTGCGCACCGGCATCCTCGTCGCCGCCGTCTTCCCGATCACCGTCGTCGCCCTCACCCTCGCGTACGCCGTCCGGGGGAGGAACGCGGGCACAGTAGCGGGCACGGCGACGGGCGAGGCGCCCGGTGAGGTGGAGCGGCCGATCGGCGGGTGAGCCGGCGGGGATATTCGGGCATGACATTTCCTTGGGAACGGCCCCGCCTCACCCATGCACCATGAGAACGGCACCACGCACAGCAGAGGGAGATCCATGATCGGCACCCACGTCCGCGCGCTCGCACAGGAGGGCGCGTGAGGGTCGGCCACGACGCACCCCGGTCCGGGGAGGGGCGATGAACGAGGTTCGTGAGCGGCTCCGCGCCGCCCTGCACGCCGAACTGCCCGCCGCCTTCCAGCTACGGCGAGAACTGCATGCCGAGCCCTGCGTCTCGGGAAAGGAGGAGCCGACCCTCAAGCGTGTGCTGGACGCGCTGCCCGAGGGCAACGCGATGGAGCGGGTGGCCGTGACCGGCGCGCTCCTGCGGGTCGGCGGCGAAGGGCTCGCCGTCGGGGTACGCGGAGAGCTGGACGCCCTGCCGATCCCCGAGGAGACGAACGTTCCCTGGGCCTCGCGCAACGGCGCGATGCACGCCTGCGGCCACGACGTGCACCTCGCGGCCCTGGTCGCGCTGACCAGGGCGGTCGACCGGGTACGGGCGCCGGCGCCGATGGTCGCGGTGCTGCAGCCGCGTGAGGAGACCCCTCCCTCCGGTGCCAGGGACATCGTCGAGTCGGGCGCGCTGCGCAGGAACCAGGTCGGCGCGATGATCGCGGCACACGTCCAGCCGGTGCTCGGCGCGGGTGAGACGGCCTGCACCCCCGGCGCGGTCAACGCCTCCTCCGACGAGTTCGCCGTCGTCGTCCGCGGGCAGGGCGGGCACGCGGCCTACCCTCACCTGTCCAGTGATCCGGTTCTCGCGCTCGCCCAGATCATCGTGGCCGCGCAGCAGCTCGTGAGCCGCGACGCCGACCCGATGACGCCGACCGTGGTCACCTTCGGGACCGTGTCGGCGGGCAACGCCCCCAACGCGATCCCGGGACAGGCCGCGGCGCGCGGCACCCTCCGTACGATGTCGGAGCCCTGGCGCCGGCAGCTGCACCACCGCTTCCGCGAGGTCGTCGAGGGGGTCGCCCGCGTCCACGGCTGCGAGGCGGAGGTACGGATCGCGAACGGGGAGCCGGTGCTCGTCAACCACGCCCGGCTCGCCGAGGAGACCGGCCGCATCCTCGTCGAGGTGGCCCACCACATGCCCGCGACGCTGCGCTCCTGCGGCGCCGACGACTTCGCCCACTTCGCGTCGGTCGTGCCGTCGCTGATGCTGTTCGTGGGCACCGACACGACCTCGGGGCTGCACAGCCCGTACTTCCTGCCGGGAGACGAGACCGTGACGGCGGTCGCCGAGAGCCTGCTCGCCGCCTACCTCGCCGCCGCGCGGGTGATCGGCGCGGACACCTGAGCGGGCGTTCCCGGCGTGGGCTCCGAGGTCGGCGGCGGTTGACAGCCGCCACGCGGGCCTGTAGAAAGCCGAATGACCATAAATCGAACAGGTTGTCGAATGGTGGACGCCGACCGGCTCGACCCACGTTCGCGGGACTCGCCGGTCTGAGGAGGCGGGCGAGGTCGCGGTGACGGGGCCGGTCGTGCCGTCGCCGCTGTGAGCCGACCGGCCCCCTTCGCAGCAGGGGCCGCCGACAGAAGGAGCGAACTCGTGAACTGGACCCTGGAAGTGGTCGTGGTCCCGGTCAGTGACATCGACCGTGCCAAGGACTTCTACGCGGAGAAGCTCGGCTTCACGGTGGACCACGACACCCGGATCGACGGCGGCCCCCAGTTCGTCCAGCTCACCCCTCCGGGATCCGGTTGCTCGATCGTCCTGGGGAAGGGGTTCGTCGCCATGGAGCCGGGCTCGCTCCAGGGGCCGCAACTGGTGGTCTCCGACGTCCACGCGGCCCGCGCGCACCTCGTCGAGCGAGGTGTGGAGGTGAGCGAGGTGCAGGTGCTGGGCCCGTCGGGCGCCCGCCCGAGCCGTGAGGGCGACGACCTGAACAACGTGGGATTCGTCTTCTTCAAGGACCCGGACGGCAACGGCTGGGCCGTGCAGCAGATAACCTCCCGCGGCTGATCGGTTTTACGGCCGCGGGAGCGCTCGTCCGGGAGTCCACGACCCCTCGAAGGCCACGGGGCGGTCAGTTGGTACGGGTATTGGGGAGGTGCCCGCCCAGGTAGCCGATCCAGATCTTGCCGGTGGCGCCGCCGGAGTCGTCGTGGAAGTACATCCGGGGCGCGGGATAGCCCACCGGCCGCAGCTTGACGTGGGACTCCATCAGGACCTGCCCGCCGGGGCTCACCTCGGGCGGGACGGCGAAGGTCCGGCGATCGCTGAACTTGGCGCGGGTGACCACGCTCTTCGACTCGCGCATGGACAGCATCCCGGTGGGGATGGTGCGGCGCCCGGGGGAGCCCTGGGCGCACCAGTCGTAGAAGCCGCCCGCGAACTCCCCTCCGGACCGGGCCCTCGCGAAGTCCTCCAGGGCGCGCAGGGAGTCCCAGGCCTTCGCCGCCCAGGTCCGCGACTGGGCCGGATGGTCCAGGTCCAGCCGGGCGGCGGGACCGTCGGTGTCGCCGACGACGATGTGGCGCAGGCTCTGGCGGGCCTCGATCAGGACCTCGATCAGGCTGGCGGGTTCGAAGACGGGCACCTCCTCGTTCACGCCGTACACGGGCTGGCCCGCCTCCGCGAGCCTCGCCTCCAGCCAGCGGACCCGCTCGGTGAGCTTCCTCGCGTTCGTGACGGCCTCGGCGTACTCCTCGGTGAGCAGCCGATGCTCCTCGCGCAGGCTCCTGGTCCGCGTGGCCGACCGCTCGCTCCCCTCCTCCGTGACGGATCCGTCGATGTGACGTCCGTTGCCGTGCCCCCGGGATTCGACGACGTCGCCATGCCCTCCCGTGCCGTCGCTCCGGAGGTGCGTGAGGTCGCCATGCCGCCCGGCGACGATGTCACGCTGTTCCGCGACGATGTCGCGCAGGCCGGAAAGGTGCGCGCCGAGCGTGCGGATCTCGCGCAGCACCCGCTCGGAGTCACCGTCGGAATCACCGCCGGCGGCCTGTGACGACGTGGCGAGCCCCAGTGCCGTCTCCAGCTCCCCGCGCAGTTCCTTGACCACCATGTCCGCGACCACCTGGGCGATCTCCTCCGTACTCGACGCCGGGACGCCCGCCGAGGTGGTCGTTCCTGTCTCCGTGGGCTTTACGGGTTCCAGGGTGGCGGTGGGTTCCTCCGAGCCGGGAGCGGGTTCGGAGTCCTCGGCGGTCCCGGTGACCGAGGCGGGGGTGGTGGGAGCGGGGAGCGCGACGGGCGCGGGACGCCGGGTCATCGCCATCATCCGCCGCCGTAGCTCCTCACGAGCGGCATCGGTCTTGGCGGGCCGGGGCGCGGCGGCCTCGGAGATCTCACTCAGTTCGGCGCGTCCGGCGAGCACGCGGTAGACGACGCCGAGCGTCCGCCGGACGTCGTCGGGAAGCTCGCGATGGACGGTCGCACCGACCGCTCCGGTGGCGATCAGGTCTAGGGCGGCGACACCCTGTTCCCGGATCATGGCGGCGCCCATCGGCGGATGCCTGCGGGGGTAGGGCTCCCCAGCGGGGTCGAAGGGGGCGAGATAGGTGCGGATCCCGCCGCCGAACACCCCCAGCTCCTTGCCCATCGCCTTGTTGAACCGGTTCTGGGTGCGCAGGTCGGCGAGCCGTACGACCAGGCTCGCACCGGTGACCGCACCGGCCAGATAGTCGGCATGGGTCCGCACGCCCTCCGGGTTCTGCGGATCCACGGAGAGGACGAGGATCGGCACCCTCCGGAGAGGCTCGGTCATCACCGGGACGAACCGGTCCAGGTCATCCTCGTGGAGAACCAGCGGGCCGTCCTCCAGGTGGATGCCGCCGTCGCTGATCCGCGCGGTGCGCAGGTATGCGGGGAGGAACCCGGGCGCGCTCGCTGTGGGCGGTTCTCGCCTTTCCGCTCGCCCCGGCTCGTGCTTTCCGTTCCGGTACGACCCTGGTGCATGTCGTCCTTTTTCTGGTTTTCCATTCTGCTGAGACACCGGTTGGTGTCGTTCCGTTTCGTGCTTTCCGTTCTGGTACGGCGCCGGCCGGTGCCCTTCCGGGTCGTGTCCCTCGTGCCGGTCCACGGTGACGATCACCCAGCCGGTCATGCCCGCGACCGACTCGGTGTAGGTCACCCTGGTCTTCAGGTGCCCTTTCCCGTACGGCTCGTCCAGCGTGTACCGGCCGCAGTCGCCGCGCCGTTCCATCGTGAGCCGTGCCCGGCCGGCCTCGGCCTCGACCATCGCCCGCGCGGCACCCGGGGGCGGGAACCCCTTCTGCTCGACCCACTCCGAGAAGGTGCGGCGCAGCCGGATCGAGATCGGGGCGACCGGGTCGCGCAGCACCGCCTGGTATAACCGCGTTACATTCGACGCCATAGTCACGACACCTCATATGTCATCAACCTGGGGGATGTACGGCTCACTTCCGGTAAAAGGACGTCAGTCGTACGGGGTTGGATGTCAGCCGGGCTCCGCAGGTTCCAGCGGGGGCAAAGTGCGCCGTAAATGCTGTTTTAATGCGGAATTAGGCTGTATATGACGTAAATCGGGTTCAAGGGCTTCGTGTGCTGCCACAATCAACCGACTTTGTCACACCTCAGTGTGACGACATCCTGACGCGGTGTCGCGGTCTTTCCCGAGGTCGCAGCTGAGCGACCATCCGGAACGGCCGCCCGCGCGGGGCCTTTTCCCGGTCGAGAAGAATCCGAAACGGACACCGTCGTTGACGACGGTATGGAAACCCGCCGAGCCGCGGACCGGAGCGGGCCGGTGTGGTTTGGGCTGGTCCGACCGGGCTGGGCTGGGTTCCAAGTGATTCACTGGCGAGGGCGGCGCCGTTCCAAGCGCACGCCAAATCGCCTGTGACACCCTCCGTCGAAGCGGCGAAAAGTCCGTGGAGACAATGGCCGGAATCCAGCCTCTTTTGCGCCGGAATGTCGCGGACCGTAGGAAAAGGCTCCTGTCGCCGGCCAACGAGCTCACATCGGGATTCCGGGCGCCGTCTCACGTTCGTGGAAGGAGTTCGATGCGGGTATCGAAGACGGTTCTGGCGGCGTTGGCCGCGGGGTTGGTGGCCGGTGCGGTGGTGGTGCCGGTGCACGCGGCCGGTGCCAGTGCCGGTGCGGTCGTGGCCGGTGCTGGGGCCGTGGTTTCGGCGTATGACGGTGAGAGTGTCTATCGGGGTCTGATCCTGGGGATCGGGCCGGTGGCCGAGAGGTTCCCCGAGATCGTGCGTCCGGCCGGTGGGGTGACGGAGAAGCAGGAGGAGTTCGCCTCCGCGGTGGTGGCGGCGATCTCGAAGAAGGATCCGGCGTTCCTCGCCTCGTTCGGCAGGGAGATGACCAGCGGCGACCGGGTCAGGATCGACCGGGCCTTCACCAGGGCGCAGAACCTCACCCGCGACGTGCTGGCCGAACGGTTCGGCTTCAAGGCCGACTCCACGGCCGTCGACCAGGCGGCCGGCCTGGCGTTCTTCGTGTACATGGTCTATCTCGGCAACGTCTACGAGATCGTCAACGTGTACAAGATGGCCAACGCCGTCCGCGAGTCCAATGTCTACGAGATCGAGAACTGGACCGAGTCCCTGGTGAGCAAGGACCTGGCCAGGCTCGACCGCGAGCGTTTCGTCGACCTCGTCGCCAAGCGGCTCGCCGCCTGATCTCCGGCCCCCACGCCCGGTTCCGCGCCGCGTCCGGCGCGGAACCGGGCCTTGAGAATCCACGGAGATTCCGTTGACCGAAACCGCCATGGCCAGGCGCCTCGGGTGGGCGCTCGTCGGCATTGTCGCCTTCTGGGGATCAGTGATCTTCTACGTGGTGCACACCCAGCTGCCGAGCAACGCCATCTCGCTTCCCGGGCAGGAGCAGCTGAGGCTGACCATCACCACCCTCACCCCGCAGGGGTGGGCGTTCTTCACCAAGTCGCCGCGCGAACCGCAGATCGGCGTGTGGCAGCCCGCGAACACCGGCGGCTGGCAGGACGCGCGACTCGGCCCGCACTCGGAACCGCGCAACGTGCTGGGCTTCAACCGGCGCTCCCGGGCCCAGGGGCTGGAACTCGGCATCATGCAGACCTCGGTTCCCGCCGACGGATGGACGGCGTGTGACGGCGGCGACGTCGCCTCATGCCTCGACCGAGCCACCAGCGCCGTGACGATAAGCAACATCGCGCCCAACCCCATTCACTGCGGTTCGGTGGGCCTGGTCCAGCGCGAGCCGCTGCCGTGGGCGTGGGCCGGGAGCGACACGGCCATGCCCGCCACGGTCGCCCGATTGGAGGTCACATGCTGACCAGAGCCGGTCTCGCCGTCGCGCGCCTCGCGCGGGTCTCGCCGTGGACGAACGTCTACGGCCTGGCCCGTACCCTGATGGCGCTCGGCACGCTGGGCACACTGCTGTTCAGTCACAGCACCTCGCTCTTCCGCCCCGCGCAGGGAATGCCCGACTTCCCCAACTGCTCGGGCATCGCCCAGGTCAGCGTCTTCTGCGTGGTCCCGAGCGACCAACTGGAGATCGCCCGCTTCCTCTCGGTCAGCCTGCTGCTGCTCGTGGTCATCGGCTGGCGTCCGAGGTTCACCGCCCTGGGGCACTGGTGGGTCACGGTGAGCCTGATGGCGTCGGCCACCATCCCCGACGGGGGCGACCAGATCAGCGCGGTCGTCACCCTGCTGCTGCTTCCCGTCGCGCTGATGGACGGGCGCAGGTGGCACTGGGGCCCGCCCGCCGACGTGAGCGGACGCCCGGTCCTGTCGTTCTTCGCCTGGACGACCTTCTTCGTGATCCGCCTGCAGGTCGCGGGACTCTACTTCCAGGCGTCGGTGGCCAAGCTGAGCCACGCGGAGTGGGCCGACGGCACGGGACTGTGGTACTGGCTCACCGACCCGTTCTTCGGCATGCCGAGCTGGATCAAGCCGTTGCTCACCCCGATCCTGGTCAACCCGATCGGCGTCACCCTGATGACGTGGGGGCCACTCGTCATCGAGTTCGCGATCGCACTCGGAATGATCGCTCGCCGACCGGTCCGGCCGTACCTGCTCGCCGCGGGTGTCGCCTTCCACATCTCGATCGGTGTGCTCATGGGCCTCGGAAGCTTCATGTTCGCGATGCTCGCCTGCCTGGTGCTCCATTTGCGCCCGGTCGACGTGCCGTTCCGGCTGCCCAGCCGCCTGCGGGTTCTCGCCCGGCTCGACCGCGTACGGGCGACCTGGCCGGTCCTCACGCGCCGTACGGACGCGACCTCGGGGGCCGCCTCCGCCGTTCCTGACGAGGTGACGGCCGTTCCCGCACCGCAGGAGGCGTCGGTCGCACCGCAGGAGGTGGTGGTCGGCGCCGCGTCTCCGGAGGCGATCACCGCCCCCGACCCCGAGGACGAGGCCGGGCGGACGTCTCCCGTCCCCGCCGTCCCCGCTCCGGCCCATGCGGGCCCGGCTCCCGAGGGGCGGCCGTGATCCCGGTGGGAACGCCCGCGCGCTTCCTGGTCTACGACGGCGACTGCGGATTCTGCGCGAACGCGCTGCGCACCCTGCGCCGTGTGCTCCCCGACTGGCCGGACACCTTCGCCTGGCAGGCCCTCGACCTCGCACATCACGGGCTCTCGCCGGAACAGGTGGCCGGAGCCGCCTGGTGGATCGAGCAGGGGAAGGCGCCGGCCGGTGGCGCGCGGGCCTTCGCCGCGCTGCTCGTCTGGCAGCGCTCGCGCGGATGGCGCGTACTCGGGAGGCTCATGTCGGTCCCTCCGGTGTCCTGGGCGGCACACCTGGTCTACGCGGTGGTGGCCAGGACGCGGCACCGCCTGCCCGGTGGCACCCCCCTGTGCTCGGTACGCGGCGAGAGCCCGGAATGGCGGGCCGGTCTGTCGGCGAGATCGGCGTCAGAGCGCCCCTCGCGCCGCGAAGGACGGTCGTGACGGTCATGACCGGGCCGGGCGTCGCCGGCCCGAGCTCGAAGGAGCCCTGTTCCGGCCGGTCGTACCGGCCGGGACACGAGTGGGTTCCAGGCTGAGCCCGGCGGGCCCCGGGCGCGGCGCGAGGTGCGCCCACCGCCGGGGACCGCTCCGGTCTCACGACCGGGTTTCATCCATCGTTCACGTATGTGGAAGGAGTTCGATGCGGGTATCGAAGACGGTTCTGGCGGCGTTGGCCGCGGGGTTGGTGGCCGGTGCGGTGGTGGTGCCGGTGCACGCGGCCGGTGCCAGTGCCGGTGCGGTCGTGGCCGGTGCTGGGGCCGTGGTTTCGGCGTATGACGGTGAGAGTGTCTATCGGGGTCTGATCCTGGGGATCGGGCCGGTGGCCGAGAGGTTCCCCGAGATCGTGCGTCCGGCCGGTGGGGTGACGGAGAAGCAGGAGGAGTTCGCCTCCGCGGTGGTGGCGGCGATCTCGAAGAAGGATCCGGCGTTCCTCGAATCGTTCGGCAGGGAGATGACCAGCGGCGACCGGGTCAGGATCGACCGGGCGCTCACGATGGCGCGGAACCTCACCAGGGACGTGCTGGCGGAACGGTTCGGCGTCAAGGCCGATGCCACGGCCGCCGATCGGGCGAACGGCCTGGTGACCTATCAGATCGCCCCGATGGCGGGCTACGTCTACGAGGTCGTCACCGTCAACCAGGTCGTCAACGTGTACAAGGTTCTCAACATGGTCCGGGAGTTCGGCGACACCGCCGGGCAGGAGGGGAACGCGCTCGTGCTGGACCCGGACATGGCCCGGTTGCAGCACGAGCGTTTCGTGGATCTCGTCGCCGCACGGCTCACCGCCTGAGCGGCGTGCCCTTCGTCCCCTCGTCCTCTTGTCGCCGCGTGACTCGCCCTGCGGGCCTGCCTGAGCGGTTCACGGCTTGAGCGGTTCACGGTCTGGGAGTTTCACGGTCTGGGCGGCTTGTGGCCTGAGCGGTTCACGGCTTGAGTGGCTTGTGGCCTGAGTGGTTCACCATCTGAGCGGCTCATCGACCGAACGACGGCCCCACCCGCCGGGCAGCGCCCAGCGGGCCCGGGGCCGTTCCCGCCTCGCCGTTCCCTCGGGACAGCGCAGCCGTCGCCCGGTCCCGCCAGGCGGTGAGCCCGTTCCTGTCGGCCTGCCCGGCCAGGCTCAGGAGATGCCCGGCGGCGCTCTCGTGCTCGCCCAGCGTCGAGGCGAGCAGGGCGAGGAACCAGTCCACCGGGCCCGCCAGGGCGATGGCCGAGCCCACCGCGATGCTCCCGCTGTGCGGCAGTAGCGCCGCGTAGCTCTCCCGGCAGGCCGGGAGGTCGCCGACCACGGCTTGGGCCTCGCCCTGCAGGCAGGTCATGGTGAGCCAGGACCAGTCGCCCGGCGGCCTGGGCCAACCGTTCTCGACCGTTCGAGCGGCCTCCTCGACGCGGCCCTGGGCGCACAGCCGTAGAATCCCGGCGTCGTGGTCCATGGTGGTGTGGATGCCAGTGATCGAGTCGATCAGCGTCTCGGTGTCGGTCATGGAACCGCGCCGGTGATGCAGCAGGATGCGCCCGGTGGCCACCACCGCGCCCGCGTACCACATGCCGAGCCGTCCGGCCTGCCGCTCCGCCTCGCGATACAGCGCCTCGGCGTCGTCGAAACACTCGGCCAGGACCAGCCGGTTGGCGCGCCACATGGTGTGCTGGAATCGTGGCCAGGGCAGCGGCAGCCGTTCCAGCATCGCGTCGCAGCGGAGGGCGGCCTCGTCCGCGCCGGCCACGTCGAACAGCTGCAGCCTGTGATGGGTCAGCAGGATCCACCCGAGCAGCTCGTACTCCGGCATCCGGGTCCGCGACGCCAGTTCGACCAGCTCGGTGGCGATCTCGACCAGCTCGTGTGGGTGGGCCGCCTGGGGCAGCGAGAGCTGACGGGCGTTGAGCATCCGCATGAGCAGGTGCGGATCCCCCAGCCTGCGCGCCATCTCGACGGCCTCGGCGGAGAAGGAATCACAGCGCGGGTCGTCGCTTCCGTCGTAGAGCTCCTGCGCGAGCCCGCCGAGCAGCCTCGCCCGCTCGGGACCGTCCTCCTCAGGCAGCGACCGCAGGGCCACCTCGAAGCGGTGCACCAGCCGAAGCTCCACCTCCTCGTACGGGTTGCGCAGGGTCCAGGCCGACGGGGCGTCCAGCGAGGTCAGTACGCGGGCGATCAGCGTGGGGCCGCCCCGATCGGCGACGCGGTCGGCGACGCGGATGGCCCGTGCCCGCGCCTCGCGGGCGCCGAGCGGGTCCCCGGCCTTCAGCAGTGCCTGGATCTGCCGCAACAGGAGTTCGACGTGGTCGAGCGGGTCGCCGGCGGAGGAGCCGTGGGCCTCCACCGCCCGGCCCCACCACAGGGCCGCCTCCTCGTACGCGAGCCGGAGGGACGCCTGCTCCGCCACGGCGCGGGCCCACCTCGTCGCCTCGCCGTACGCGGCGGGACCGGCCTCGATCGCGTGATGGGCGATGACGGCCACGTCCACGGCGGGGCGGGCGGCGAGGGCCGCCATCACCTCCCGGTGGATCCTCGCCCTGCGCAGCGGAGGGATGTCCTCCAGGAGGGTCTCTCTGACCAGGTCGTGCGCGAAGGCCATGCGACGGTCGCGGGCCAGCAGCAGCCCGGCGTGCGCGGCCCTGTCCAGCGGGTCGTACACCTCCCCCCGGCACGCCTGGGCGACGACGTCGGGATCGAAGTCCCGGCCGATCACCGCCGCCCTCCTGAGCACCGTGCCGACCTGCGGGCCGAGCGCGGCCACCCGCCGCCGGATCAGGTCGGCGACCGCGCCGGGTACCGCGTCCAGGGTGCCGCCCTGGGCGAGCATCCGCACGGTCTCCCTGACGAAGAAGGGGTTGCCGCCGGTGCGTTCGGTCAGCGCGCGGGCGGCGCCCCCGTCGATCTCGACACCGATCTCCGCGGCGATGGCCCGTACGGTGTCGGAGCCGACACCGGTCAGCCGCAGGCGGAGCGGGTTGTGGCGGGCGAGCCGGCCCAGCACGCCGTCGAGGGGGAGCAGGTCCGCGCCCTCGCGGAACGCGGTGACCACCGTGACGGCGGCACCTCTCCCCGCGTCGTTCCCCATGCCGTTCCCCTCGTCGTTCTCCGCGTCACCGATGAGCGCGACCAGGTCGCCGAGCAGGCCGAGTGAGGCCGCGTCGGCCCACTGCAGATCGTCCAGGACGATCACCGTGGGCCGGGTCCGCGCGGTCTGCCTCACCCAGTCGGCGACGGCTTGGTGGCGGCGGAGCCGGGCGGCCTCCGCCGAGCCCGTGGGCGTCTCGTCGTCCATCAGCCCGGCGAGGGCATCGGGGTCCGGCGGGGGGTAGACCCGGGCGAGTGCCCGCAGGATCTGCAACCACGGCCAGAGCGGAGGAGCGCCCTCGGTCTCGGGACAGCGCCCCCACAGCACCAGACGGCCGGACTCGACGCACCGGTCCCTGAAGGCTTCGAGCAGCCACGTCTTACCGATGCCGGGCTCACCGCCCACCGTGGCGATCGCGAGTCCGCCGCCCCGCGCCGGCAGGCTCTCCAGGTCGGCGAGCTGCCGGTCCCTGCCGTGCGGGACCCGGCGGGCAGGGGAGATCGGGACGGGAACCTCGGGGGCGGAGGGGAGCAGGAGCCGGTCGGACTGCCGCAGGATGTCCGCCTCCAGGGCACGCAGCCCGGGACCGGGATCAAGGCCGAGCCGTTCGGCGAACAGGTCCCTGACCCGGCGCAGCACGGCCAGCGCGTCGGCCTGCCGCCCGGTGCGGTACAGAGCCAGGGCCAGCAGATGCCAGAGCCGCTCGCGCAACGGGTTCGCGTCCGCCTCGGCCTCCAGGCCGGTGATGACGGTCTGCGGACGGCCGAGATCCAGCCGGGCCTGGGCGCACCGCTCGACCGCGACCAGGCGCAGTTCGCGCAGGCGGTTGACCTCGGGGGCCGCCCACAGCTCACCGTGGAACTCGCCGTACGGCAGGCCGCGCCAGAGCCGCAACGCCTCCTCCACGCGGGTGAGTGTCTCGGCGGCGGGACGTGACTCCGTCCCGGACACCAGCTCGGTGAACCGGGCCGCGTCGACGTCGGTCGCGGCGAGCAGGTAACCGGGTGGCCGCCCGACGAGCAGTCGAGGCGGGGTGCGCGGCGGGCGTTCCGGCTCGATGATCCGGCGCAGGTTGGACACGTACGCCTGGACGGTGGCCACCACGCTCGGCGGCGGGGCGTCACCGTACAGGTCGTCGATCAGGGTATCGGTGGGGACGAGCGCGCCACCCGCGACGAGCAGCCGCGCCAGCACCGCCCGCTGACGTGGACCGCCCAGCCCCAGGCGAGCCTCGTCATGATGAACCTCCAGCGGGCCGAGAACCCGAAAATCCATGCCTACCGCCTTCTTACGGTTGGCACAGCAGGTGCGGACCACTGTGACAGGAACGCGAACTGGGGTACATCGAACATCGTTTACCCCCAGTCGGCAAACCGGGTCCGATGCCCAGATAAATCATGAAATGTCGCCAGGGCATGGAGGCTCGCCGTGTCCGGCCGCGATGTCGCGAACGCCCAGGCGATCGCCCGCGTCCGGTCTGGGGTGTTGTCCGGAGGGGATCGTGACCGGCTCCGGGGGTGTCCGGTGGAGATCACGTCCGGTCTGGGGTGTTGTCCGGAGGGGGGCGCGGCCGGTTCCGGGGGGTGCCCGGTGAAGATTGCGTCCGGTGTGAGGTGGCGTCCGGTTCGAGGTGTTATTCGGTGGAGATCACGGCCGGTTTCCCGGAAGCCTCCCGGCGGCGATGCCGTCGGTCAGACCGTCGACCAGCTTCCCGCCGATCGTCCCCGCCTCCCGCAGTGATCGCTCGAAGGCGGTGAGCCGCCGGAAGGCCTCGCCGTAGCGACGCTGCTCGTCGAGAGGGAGCCGCAGCACCTGCAGCCTGCGGACGTCGATGCGGGAGGACGTCGAGGCGTGGGTGCCCGCCTGCCTCGCGTTGGCCGGGGCGCGCAGGCAACCGGCGAGGAACCAGGGATCGAGGAGTGCCGGATCGGCACGGAGGGCGTACAACTGGGAGCCCAGCACCGTGGGGGCGTCGGTGTCGACCCAGGCGCCGAACGCCCGGTGGGCGCCGACGACCACCACCTCCTGCGGTGCGGTCAGCGTGAGGCCGCCCGCGTTCTCTCCCGCGGAGGCGTCGGACGCGGTCAGCCAGCCGGACGATCTGCCTCCGGCCGGCATGTCGGCGACGGTCAGCACGCGTACGGCGTCGTCGGGGGCGTCGCCGGTGCGCACCAGGCCGTCGGCCGGTTGCTGCCCGGCCCGCATCGTGAGCGCACCCGCCCGCAGCAGGTCGCCCACGGTCACCGTGCCCTGGCCCGCGAGCTCCTCACCGCTCAGTTCGAGGGCGGACAGGGTCGCGGTCAGATCGCGCAGCTCGTGCAGGAGGGTGCCGAACCGGTTCCACGAGCGCCGCAGGCCCAGGTTCGCGGAGGTCGCCTTCTTCGGGACGTGCCGCGCGGGGGTGAGGTCCACCTCCTCGTCCAGCAGGTCGATCACCGGGACCACGGCGTGATCGGCCGACCGCTCCCCGTCGGCGTCTCCCACCGGAGCCGCCGGCGTCGTCCGGGCCGCCTGGGGTGCCTGGCCCGTCCAGGCCGCCTGGATCGTCCGGAGCTCCTGGACGGCCGACACCACGCGCCTGTGCAGGAGGGGCCAGTCGATCGCCGCCCTGCCCGCTCGCTGCGTTCCCCCCGACGGCTCCTGCTGGACGTCGGCCGCGTCGACCAGGAGCACCCCGGCCCCCGCGTCCGTTCCGCCCTCGGCCGGTGCCCGCAGGACCCACAGGTGCAGCGCGACGCTGTGCGGGGGCGCGGACCCCGGAGGCAGGGCGACCACCGCGCGCAGCACACCGCTGCGGAGCAGCCCCGCCCGGACCCGGCGCCCCGCCCTGCGGGAGGCGACACCGGGCGGCAGCAGCAGCACGGCCGTCCCGCCGGGTGCCAGGCGGCTCAGCGCGTGCTGCGTCCAGGCGAGCTCCGGCTCGGTGCGGGGAGGCAGGCCGTACGTCCAGCGGGCGTCGGTGGCGAGTTCCTCGTATCCCCAGTCGCGTTCGTTGAACGGCGGGTTGCACAGCACCACGTCGGCGCGGACATCGGGTTGGGGGTCGGCGCGCAACGTGTTCCCCGCCCGTACGTCGACCTCCCAGGCGCTGTCACGCTCCGGGGAACGGCCGGCGAGCAGGAGCCGTACGGCGGCGAGCGCCGCCTGGGTCGCGTCCACGTCCTGGCCGAGCAGTCTCAGCGGGGCACCCGAGGCAGGCGCGTCCGCCGTACCGGCCCACTGCCGGGCGGCGGCGAGCAGGAGACCGCCCGTGCCGCACGCGGGGTCGAGCACGGTGCCGACGTCACCGGCCTCGCCGTCGCGCGACAACCCGGCGACCTCGGCCATCAACGCCGCCAGCGGGGGCGGCGTGACATTGATTTGCCGTACGTGGGTGTCGAGCCAGCGGCCGAGCAGGAAGTCGAAGGTGTCCCGGGCCCCGTGCTTCTTCGCCAGGCCGACCGCGCGTTCCACCAGGGACCGCTGGGCGTCGGAGAGGTCGGCGCCGCCCGGAAGCCATTCGGCGGTGTCATCGAGGCCCGCCTCCTCACCGGTGAGCCTCGCGAGCCGGGCACCGGCGACGGCGATCGCCCTCCCCATCGCGTCGCGGTCACCGAGCGCCTCGAACTCCGGCCACAGCCGTTCCCGGCTGCCGACCTCGTCGAGCTTGCCCTGCCGCCTCAGCCACTCCTCCACCTGCGACAGCGCGAACTGCGGGCTGGTGTCCGTACCGCCGACCGGCGTGGGAAAACTGTCGTGACGGCGGCGCCAGTTGCTGACGGCCGCGCGCCCGACACCGGCGATCCTGGCTATCTCCGCCAGAGTGACGGAGACGGTGGGGTCGGCAGAAGGAGGCATCGTGTCTCCGGGTGAGGGCCAGAAAGGTGACGACCCGGCAGGAAAGCACGATGACGGCATGTGCCCAGGTAGGCGGCCCCGGCTTTCCAGAAGGTCATTTTGGCAGCCTATCCGTTGACTCAGTTCACCGTGGAGCCAACCCGGCCGTGGAAGCTCAGTGGGCGTATCGCCACTGAGATGTCGGTCGGCTGGGAACGAGCCAGCTCGGATGCCGCGCTGTGGACGGCCGATGTCGTCGCGGGGATCGTGACCGGATGGCTGGGGGAGATCAGCGATGGTGGCCGCTGTTTGAAGACCGTGTCACATTCCTGGAAGCGTCGGAGACGTGAGGGGAGAAAGCGCAAGCGCCGGGCTCCCGATTCCATCGGGGGTTCCCGGCGCCACTTCCGTGCCCCAGAGGACACGACACGGTCGGTATCCGCCTGCTTCCCCTCAGTCGTCAAGCCGGATGGTGTGATCAAGGGACAGGGTGAGTCCGGCTATCGCGCCAGTTCGTGAAGTAGGGCGATCCACATGGTCTGCTTCGCCGTAGGCGGGTCATCGCGCAGGTGGTGGCCTTGCGGCGTGCGTCGGTGGTCGCCGTCAGCCCATATGGTGCCGCGAGCATGAGGGACGAATCGACGGGACGCGGTAATCCGGACGCGTTCGGAGGGACTACTTGGTGTGGACGATCCCGAAGAACGATTCACCGACCTGTATGACCGGCACTACCGCAGCGTGCTCGGCTACGCCCTGCTGCGGGCCGAGCGCGACGTGGCCGAGGACGTCTGCAGCGAGACGTTCCTCGTGGCGTGGAGGCGGCTCGCGGAACTCCCCGAGCCGGCGTTGCCCTGGCTGCTCGGTGTGGCCCGCAACCTGCTGGCCAAGCAGCGCGACTCGCGCACCCGCCGCCAAGCCCTGGTCGATCGGATAGCCGCCCTCACCACCGCACGCGACCAGGTGGCGTGGGACGTGGCCGAGCACGTCATCGACAGGGAGAACGCCCTGGCCGCGCTGTCGGCCCTGCCCGAGCAGGACGTGGAGGCGATGGTGTTCGCCACCTGGTACGGCCTGCCACCGGAGCAGGCCGCCACCGTCATGGGGTGTTCGGTCCGCACGTACAACGTCCGGCTCCACCGGGCGCGCAAGCGCCTCACCCAGGCGATGCACGTCGGCGGCCCACGCCGCGTTCGCAGTCTCGAATCCTGATCCGCACCCCTTTGGAGACCCCTTTCATGGATGACCGTACGTTCGCCCGGCTCAGGCCCAGTGAGCTGGACGAGTTGACCGAAGACGGCTACCGGCGCCGCCGGGCGGGCGACCTGGCCCGCGCCTTCGCCACTCCGCGTACCGAACAGGCCGGACCCGCCCGCCCTGCCCGGCCGCGCCTGCGGTGGCCGCACTTCCTCATGGCCGGCACGGTGGCCGCCGGGCTCGCGGCCACGGCCGTCGTCGTCACGACCGGCGGCTCCGGTACGGACCCGACCGGTACGGGCCCGAGCGGCGCCGTGGTCGCCTCCACGACGCAGGGCGCGCCAGAACGCGTGGCCGACGCCCGCACGTTCCTGCTGGCCGCGGCCTCGACCGCGCGCCGGGAACCGGCGCACTCCGGCCGCTACTGGTACGTCAACGAGCGCACCCTGCAGAAGGTGGACAACGCCCCCGGCGAGTCCACCGCCAAGACCAAGGCGGAGCCGGCCGAGTTGCCGTACGAGGCATACCTGGCCGACACCCGCGAGACCTGGCGTGCCATGAAGGCGGGCGAGGTCGGCCGGAGGGCGAGCAACCAGGACGTGAAGGTCACGTTCGGCTCCCCGCAGGACGAGGCCGCCTGGAAGGCGGCGGGGTCGCCCATACTGGCGGACGACAAGCCCAGGACCACCGACGACACCTTCGAGCCGATCCTGTCGATCGACAACCCGAGCCTGAACCTGCGGAACGTCACCAAGCTGCCCACCGGCAAGGACGAGCTCAAGCGCCACCTGGACGACCTCTGGAAGCGCAGCCCCAACTCCGCGGGCTCCGGCAAGGCCGTCTACCTCTGGCAGACGGGCGTGGACCTGATGACCGCGCCGATCACGCCGGGCACCCGGTCCGCCCTGTTCAAGGTGCTCGCCGACCAGCCGGGCATCACCTCGCAGGGTGAGGCGAAGGACGTGTTGGGGCGTACAGGGGTCGCCCTTTCCTCCTCGGCGGCCGACGCGCTTACCTTCCGCCTGGTCATCGACCCGGGTACGGCCGAACTGCTCGAGTACGACGTGGTGCAGAAGGATGTGCCGCTACTGCGCGTGGCGCTGGCCGACATGGGCTTCACCGACAGGCTCGGCGAGCTTCCGAAGGACTGATCTCCCGCGTGACCGTCATCCCACACCCTCACCGTGACGGTCACGGCCCCGCCCTCCTGGTCGGCGAGCCGCTCGAACCTCAGGCGTGCCGCCGGTCAGGAGGGCTTCGGCCGAGGAGGTGGGGGGAGCGCGCAGCGGGGTGGGTGGTCCCAGCGGATCACGGGGTCACCGGTCGTTCAGCTGGAACCACACCACGCGGCCGGCGAGGATCTCGTACCAGCCCCAGGCCGATGACAGTTCTCTGACCAGCCAGAGTCCGCGTCCTCCCCCGCTGTCGGGGGAGACGTTCGCGCGCAGCAGGGGCCGGTGTCCGGTCGCCGATCCGGCGTCGACCACGTCGATGTGGAGCGTTCCATCATGGTGGGCGACGGCGATGGTGATCCGTCCGCCGGCGCAGCGGCCGGAGTCGGAGTGGCGTACGGAGTTGGTGACGAGTTCGGTGAGCAGGAGAAGCGCGTCGTCGGTGTGCGGGTGGTCGAGCCCTTTGAGCAGGTCGCGGACGTAGCGGCGGGCCCGGGGGACGGCGGCGATCTGCGCGGGCACCTCGACCTGGCCCAGCAGCCCCAGCGCCCTCACCGCGCCACCTCGACCAGCCGCTCGGCCGCCTCCCGCATGCTGCTGCGCCCCTGCCCGTCGCGGCCCTGCCGGACGCGGCCGTCGTCTCGCCGCCGCCAGGTGAACACCGACGTACGGCCCCGCTGAGCGGTGGCGACCCTCGATCGCCCCGGGGGGACGAAGATCTCCACGCTCGGCCGCCGACCGGGCGAGAGCCTGACCACGGAGTCGAACCCGAGATCGTTCAACTCCCAGGCCAACTCCAGCAACTCGCCACCCCACCCCTGAAGATCACGAATCCTCATCCCTCGCCGCCCTTCGTACGTGACTCCCGTTGCTCTCTGGTGTTTGTCGCATACGCCCGATGTGTACTCAGGGTCATCGGGTGCACACGTAGAGCATGCAGCGATATGGCTCAACGCGCCAACAGAAATGCAAACTTGCCATCGGGAAAGCTTCGACACTCTGTGTGGGTGAGCCGCTACTGTGGGCTCCAATCCGAGGGAGGCTGGATATGCGGCAAACAGGAAGCCCTACAGTGCGCAGGCGTCGCCTGGCCTCAGAGCTTCGCCATCTGCGTGAGCGCACTCAGCTAACGCTCGAGGAGGTCAGTCAAAAGCTCGGGTGGTCCACCTCGAAGATCTCGAGGATCGAGACCTCTCGTGTAGGCGTTGTCCCCAAGGACGTGGGTCTTCTCCTCGACCTCTACAAGGTCGGCGACTCCAGGCGGGAGGAGCTACTCAAGCTCGCACGCGACGCCAGGAAGAGGGGCTGGTGGCACGCCTATGACGATCTTTCCAGCGAGTACACCGCCTATATCGGCCTTGAGGCCGAAGCCGCCTCGATGCGTAGCTTCGCCTCCGCCGTCCTTCCGGGTCTTCTTCAAACAGAGGATTATGTGCGTGCCGTTGTCCGTGCCGGCCTGGTCCTTGCGCCTCCCGGCGAAGTTGAGCACCGCATCGAAGTACGTATGGCTCGGCAGGCGCTGCTCTCGCAGGCAGAGCCGTTATGTCTCTGGACCGTGTTGGACGAAGCCGTCATCCGTCGCGTTATTGGTGGACCGGTTACGATGCGCTCCCAGCTCGACCGGCTCCTTGATCTGGCCGAGCTGCCCAACGTCACCATCCAGGTCCTGCCTTTCACGGCTGGAGCCCATCCAGGTACAGGTGGCGCGTTTGAAATTCTCCAGTTTCCCGAGCGCGCGGACCCAGACGTGGTGTTCCTGGAGAATCTGACAGACAGCCTCTATGTAGAGCGGGATTCGGATGTATACCGTTATACGGTGGCGTTTGACCACCTTCGAGCCAAGGCGCTGGATCCAGACGATTCCCGGCGTCTCATCACAGAGATAGCGGCTCAGCTCGGTTAGCCCTTGTGGAAGGGATGGGGAATGTCAGAGATAGATCTATCTCATGTTGTGTGGCAGAAGAGCTCCCGTAGTGGAGCCGGACAAAACTGCATCGAGGTCGGCCTCTGGCACAAGAGCAGTCTCAGCGGCGACGGACCTAATTGCGTCGAAGTTGGCGTCTGGAACAAAAGTTCACTGAGCGGGAACGGTCAAGACTGCGTCGAGGTGGGTGTCTGGAGCAAGAGCACTCTGAGCGGTAACGGTCCCGACTGCGTCGAAGTCGCCCTCTCCGAGACCTCCCAGGCCGACTCTGGCCCGGATGCTGACCTGCTCGTCCTGGTCCGTGACTCCAAGGACCCCGAGGGTCCCGTGCTGGCCTTCACCTCGGCCGAATGGGACGCCTTCCTCGCCGGCATCAAGAGTGACGGCTTCGACAACCTGGCCGCGCGTCACGAAACATGACGTGAGTCGGTGGCGTCGGCTCCCGGCCGGATTTCGGCCCGATGCGTCACTGTCGCGTGGCGGAGGGCGGAACCTTCGCCGGAGCCGACCGGAGTTCTTCTTCGATCGTGTCGACGAGCGCCCTGGCAGCTTGACGCAGTCGAGTGTTACGGGCGGTGAGATCTTCGGTGAAGGTCCGGGCCTTCGGCCCGACCCACACCGACTTGCCGGTGAGCTGGCCGTGGGCCGGGTCGAGCGCGGCCTCAAGAAGGGCGACTCTCGCCTTGAGCTCCACCAATGTCTGTTCCAGCACCTGACGCCGCGGGTTGGGCGCCAGACCGTCCGGGCCAGGATTCATATATCCCTCTTCGGATGCCGATACATCGGGCGGACTATTGGACATTATTGGATCTACAGCACCTGGGCCAGCTCTGGAGGAATGTGTGACACGTTTTGTATGGCGCGGTGTTTTGGTCAGCATGTTTATGGTGCTGGCGGTGTCCGGATGTGGAGATAGTGGCCCTACGGCGGCCGAAGCGGGGGAGACGCTTAAGTCGCACATCACGGAGTTGATGAGGGAAAGCCATGTTTTGGATGTCCGTATTACGGATTCCGGTGGGCGCGATATTCCGTGTGGAGAGGGAAAGGCCAAGAGAACCTTTGCTGCTGCAGCCAGAGACTCCGCGTCGACTAGCAATCCCGATGGACTTAACACCTTCATGGTAGGAGCGCTCTCCTCGGTTGCTCCTTATCGGATCATCGAAGATCGAGGTAACGCCCCAATCCGGCTCGCCAATGACGAGTACAAGACAGTGATCATCTTGGAGTCTCCGGCTAATGGTCAGTACGCGGTTAGGGGCGAGACCGAGTGCCTTCCGACCTCCTGAGTCAGCTATCGAAGACAGATGTACGCTCCCGACCACGCTTGGCGCCGCCGTCAAATCGATTTGCCGTTCTGTTGGATAGCTCTCCGAGCGAGAGTGTCTCGTCCTTCCCCATCCCGTTGGCAATCATCCACCGTTCGAATGCCTTGAGTCCTTCGTCCCCCTTGGCGACCAACTCGGACGACGGTCTGAGGTTGCCCTTGGCGTCGGTGAGGGGGACGTCCGGAGGCTTGATCAACTCGGAGAACGGTTTGAGGTTGCCCTTGGCGTCGGTGATGGACGCGCGGCCGACCTGGAACTCGGCGGGTGTCACCTTGGGGACGAAGCCGTTGGCCATGAGTATTTGCGCGTACATGTGCTGACGGCCGAGAGTCGCCACCCTCTCCGCCGCGTTGGTCCGGTCCATCCGGGTCTCGGGGTCATCTTCGATGAAGGCGCCGTAGCCCGAGAGGCCGGTGCTCAGCGCGTACCAGCCATAGGCCCAGACCGCGCCGCTTCCGATGTACATGCTCGCGATTCCGATGGTGGTGTCGCGGAAGAAGTTGAACGTGTCCTTCGCCTGCTCGTCGATCGCGTCCAGATTTCCCTGGACCTTCTCGACGGCGGCGAGCTCGAAGCCGCGTACGTTGCCTAAGGCAGTGAAGACCCGGTCCAGGTGGTCGACGTCTCCGGTGCGGCGGGTCTTCTCCGAGGCGTCGGCGATGAGCTTCTGGGAGAGGCCGCCCATCGCCCGGTCGAACGGGAGAAGGTTCGCCGGGGAATCGGCGAAGGTCTTGAGGAAGCGGTAGGTGTCCTTCGGGCTCAGGGTGAACGCGGACGTCATGCCGAAGGCCGAGGTGAAGGGCTTCAGCGCGCTCTCCTCGGTCATGTTGGTATCGCCGATGTTCGCGCCCTCGGTGATCTCGGCGGCGTAGGCGCCGGCCAGCGTCGACATGAAGATCCTGGCATGCGGCGCGACCTCCATCGGGGTGGCCGGAGAGTCCGCAGTGCCGTCGGTGTCCTTAAGATCTCCCATGATGGTCATGACGTTGAAGGCGAACTTCACGGCCTCAGGACTGTGCGGTCCCTTGTCGTAGGCTCCGCCTGCGGCGGCGAGCATCCGGCCGAACTCCGCACCGACGTCGAAATTCATGCTCCTCGGCACCTGCCAGGGAGATTGTGATTTTTCTATCTGCAGCCAGGGGAAAACGACGACCTTGGTGGCCCCCAAACGGTTGAGCTCGGTGAAGACGTCTCGGAGGTCTTCACGGGACATCGCGTTGAACAGGCCCCTCGCCGCGTCAGGGTTGTTGGCCAGGGCGGGCAGCAGTGGGCCGAGGTCGGTCTCCCAGCGTCGGGGGCGGGAGCCGTCACCGTCGCCGACCGGCTTGCCCACCCTGCTGCGCGCTATCTCGGTGAGCCACGCGGTGGGGAACATGCCGTGCCTGAGCAGGGACGCCAGCTCGTGGGTCGGTGCCTCCTTGAGCTTGTCGGCCTGCCAGGCGGAGCCGAGGACGGCTGGTTGCGCGCCGATCGCCGTGGTGAGGGCGTCGCTCATGACCTTCCGGTGTTTGTCGGCCGCCTTCTTGTCGTACCTCTCCAGGCGATTGATCATGTCGATCATGCCCTTGGGGCCGAGGGACCGGAAGAACCCGGCGGTGAAGTAGCCGTCCTTTTGTTCGTCGGCGAGCTTGTCGAGGATCCGGTCGTAGGCGGCGTCGGGCATGCTGGGGGACGGTTCGGGGAGGTGCCTGAACTTGTCGGCGAGTTCGGTGCCCTTCTTGGCGTTGCCCGCCGGGGACTTTCCCGTCTTCTCGTCGTAGGGCAGCAGCCCCCACTGGAACGGGTCCTGGACCTGGCCGCCGGTCCACGCCGAGCCCTGTTTGGGGATGTGGGGGGCGTCTCCCACCATCAGGGGGAGATCCTGGTCGATCGTCTCCAGGCGTTGGCGCAGTTTCGGCAGCTCGTCGCCGATCCAGCCGCCGATCTCCCCGATCGGCCGCAGCCCCACCGCCGACACCTCCGCCGCCACGAACAGCTGCCGGATCCGCTCGGACTGCTCGCCGATCACATCGCGACCGCGCTCCAGCGCGGTGATGAAGCCTCGCATCAGATCGGGGTCGATTCCGCTGAAGTCCGGCGACGTTGGCCCCATTTCCGGCGACATCGACTCCACCATCTCCTCGGCCTGTTTTAATTTTTTCACTCTAGTTCCAGGCTGAGTGATTTTCATCTGGAGGAACAGGGCGCCCAAGGCTCCGATGACCTGACTTCAGGCGTCATACGTCGTCACCGTACGGTTATCGGCTCTCCTCGGCGCGACTCGATTCAGGACGGCGCATCCCGGCTACCGACAGTGCGACGACCTTGGAAATCCCTCAATAATATTTCCGGTCTCCCGTTCGGCGAATTTCGGTCCGCACGCTGGATTCGCGGGGTTAATTTCCTTTTTTCGCCGACGTGAGATAAGGGTGATGATTCGGAGGAGTCGGCGCGGTGGTTGCGGTGGATCCGGACTCGCGCGTGAAGCGCGGTTTCGTGGAGAAAACGAGCAAACGACGTCCCGTAACTCCATTGAGTGGATTTGGCGGGTTTGTTACGGTGCCTGGATGCCCTCTCATCCTGCCCTGCTGCCACGGTCGACACCGGCCGCCTCGGGGATGTCGTCCCGCTCGATCATCACGCTGCTGGACCGGTTCGAAGCACAGTCGGTCGAGTGTCACTCGATCATGGTCGTACGCCACGGTCACGTCGTCGCCGAAGGCTGGTGGGCCCCGTACTCGGCCGAGCGCACGCACCTGCTCTACTCGGTGACCAAGTCGTTCACCTCGGTCGCCGTGGGGCTCGCGATCGCCGACGGGCTGCTCTCGCTCGACGATCGGGTGGTGGACGTGTTGCCCGACCACGTTCCGGCCGATATCTCGGAGCAGGGACGCCGCGTCACCGTTCACCACCTACTGTCGATGACGGCCGGACACCGTACGGACAGCCTCGCCGACGCATGGCGACTGGAACCGGGCGACCTGGTGAAGGGCTTCCTGCGCGTACCGTTTCCCGAAGCCGAGGGGACACGGCACGCCTACGACAATCCGACCACCTTCATCCTGGCCCGGATGGTGGAACGGGTCACGGGCCAGGGCCTCCCGGAATTTCTCGACGAGCGTCTTTTCCGGCCGATGGGCGTGGAGCACGCCGAATGGGACCGGGTGGCAAGCGGTGCCGCCTTCGGGTTCCAGGGGCTGCACCTCACGACCGAGGCGGTCGCCGCCTTCGGCGAGCTGCTGCTGCGCGGCGGCCTGTGGGGCGACCGGCAGCTCATCCCGCGCGAATGGGTGGAGCTCGCGACCAGACGGCACATCGAGACCCTGCAGATCGAGGGCTGGTCGGAAAACCTCGACGCGCTTCGCGGGTACGGCTACCAGTTCTGGATGTCGCGTCACGGTTACCGCGCCGACGGCGCCTTCGGCCAGTTTTGCCTGGTCGTTCCGTCGCACGATCTCGTGGTCGCGGTGACCGCCGCGGTGACGCAGGGTGAGGCGATACTCGACCCGCTGTGGGAGTGTCTGCTGCCCGGCCTGGACCAGGAGGGAAGCACCCGGGACGACGAGATCCTCGCCGATCGGCTGCGGCGGCTGTCACTCGCGCCGGTGCCGGGTTCGGCAGAGCCGAAGCGTTCGGCCAAGGCGAGGCTCGACGCCTGTGCCGAGGGTTCGGCGCTGCCCGAAGGAACCACGGTGACCGTCGATCCCGTGGACGGTGGGTGGATCGTGGGACTGGGGCCGTCCCTCAATATCGAGGTCGGCCACGGCGATTGGCGGGAGAGCGCACCGCTCGGCCGACCTGTCGTCGCGGCCGGCGCCTGGCAGGACGACACCTTCGTCGCCGACCTTTACGTCATCACCAACCCGCACCGGGTCCGGCTGGTGGTCGACGCCGAAGCGGGCACAGCGGTCGCGACGTGGAACATCGTGCCCCTGGCCAACTCCGATCTGGCGGTGCACCTGCGCTCGCCGCTGATGACCCGGCCCGACGTCGCGTAGGTGACATCGGCACCGTCCGTGAGCAGCTCGGGCACGCTCGTGGACAGATACATCAAATGGATTTGATGTATTATCGCCACATGGTCACCCCGGTTCAACCCGTCCCGGCCTTTGTGCGGCTGGCCTCTCATCCGCTGCGATGGCGGCTGCTGAGCGAGCTGGCCACGAGCGACTACCGGGTACGCGAGCTGGTGGACCTGGTGGATCACCCGCAGAACCTGGTCTCCTACCATCTGCGGCTGCTGCGCGACGGCGGTCTCGTCACCACGCGACGCAGTAGCGCCGACGCCCGCGACAGCTACTACCACCTCGCCCTGGACCGCTGCGCCAACGCTCTGGCCGCCAGCGGCCTCGCGCTGCACCCCGCGCTCCAGTTCGCCCCGGTCCCACCTCGGCCGTCCACGGCGCCCGCGCGCCCGCCCGCCATCCTGTTCACCTGCACCGGTAACAGCGCCCGCTCGCCGATCGCCGAAGCCCTGCTGCGCCACCACGGCGGCGACCACCTGGAGGTCGTGAGCGCGGGCAGCCATCCCCGGCCGCACCTGCACCACGACGCCGTCCGCGCGCTGCGCGAGGGCTACGGCATCGACCTTGAGGGCCGGCGCCCCCGGCACCTGGACACCCTCGCCGGGCGCCACTTCGACCACGTCATCAGCCTGTGCGACAAGGTCCGCGAGGTCTGCCCCGACTTCGGCGACCGCTCCCGGCGCATCCACTGGAGCATCCCCGACCCCGCCGCCGAACAGGCCGGATACCCCGCCTTCGTACGCATCGTGGCGGAGATCGACACCCGTGTCCGTTACCTGCTACCGGTCCTCACACCGTGAAAGGCCCAGCCATGACCGCACCCGACCAGCTCGCCGCCGTCCGCTACCTCGTCGACGACGTGACCTCGGCCGTTGACTTCTACACCGCCCACCTCGGCTTCACCTTGGGACTGGACGCCGCGCCCGCTTTCGCCGAGGTGGTACGCGGACCGCTGCGGCTCCTGCTGTCCGGGCCTGCCAGCTCCGGTGCCCGCGCCACACCCCCGGGCACCCCCGCGGGCCGCAACCGCATTCACCTCATCGTCGACGACCTCGACACCGAGATCGACCGGCTCCGCGACGCCGGCCTGTCCTTCCACGGCAACGTGGTCGCCGGCCCGGGCGGACGGCAGATCCTGCTCACCGACCCCGCGGGCAACCTCGTTGAACTCTTCGAACCCGCCCGCGCTCAAGCCGGCGACTTCGCCCCTCCGCCGGGCAGTCTGTACGGCTCGCCGCAGAAGTAGCGGTTGAGCGCGTCGACGGCGGCGAGCAGCATGCGCCCGACCGCCGGATCGTTGCGCTGCACGTTGACCGAGAGCGTCATCCGGAGGCTTTCGCTTGGGGGTTTCGGTCTATATATTTTGGACTGCACTATTCGCCGGGATAGGGGCCTCCCGGGCGGATTTCGACGTGCATAAAAACGGGGCGAGAGGTAGTAATGCGATTACGGGGAATCGCCATGTCGGTCGCCGGGTGTTTTTTGGTCGCTACCGGTTGTAGTGGGGAAGCCGGTGCCGGGTCGTCCACGGTGACGCGTCCGCCGCGGATAATGCAGGCGGATGCGAGCGGGGCCGTGGTGTTCGATCCCGTGACGATGACCATCACCGGGTTCGACCGGGTGCGGGGACGAGTGTGGCAGGACCGGGAGCTCGCCGAGACGGTGAGCGGTGTCGTCTGCCTGGACAGGTGCCCGGCGGCCGTCATCTCGACCGCCGCCGGGGGCGGGGCCGGGCAGGCGGAGGGAACGTCGTCGGTGCCGGATGAGCCGGATGGCGCTCCGTACCGGTTCACCGAGCGGGGACGATCCTCCTTCCCGCTCTCCGGCTCGCGAGAGGTACGGGTGCTGACCGCCGTCTCGCCCGAGGACGCGGTGGTCGAGGAGCGCGACCCCGACGGCCGGACCCACCTGAGGATCGTCCGCCCGGCCGGGTCGGAACGCGTCGCGGTGCCGTACTCCGACTACGGATGGGTCATGTCGCCGGACGGGAAGGCGGCACTCGCCTTCACCACGCAGCGGGATCCGAAGCAGGGACGGCTGCTGCGGTTCACCCGTGACCCCGACGGCTGGAAGCCGGACGGCGCCGGTCTCGAATGGGGCACCGTGAGCGACGTCTGCCTGGCCGGTCAGGGGGAGACGGCCCTGGTGACCGGGGCGCAGGCGGCTCTGGTACGGGGGATGTCCGAACGGCACCCGCTGGAACCCGCGCTCGCCCATGCCGCCGAGTGCGCGCTCGGAACGAGTGCGGCGGCGCTGGTGATGCGCTCGATGGACATGCGAGGGGGGTTCCGGACGGTCGTGCATGGTTTGGGACCTGACGGCCGTTCGACATGGAAACGGGAGCTCGCCACCGAGGCCGGTGTGACGGCGCACCCGACCCGGCCTTACATCGGGGTCTCCGACGGCAGGACCTTCACGCTGCTGGACGCCGAGGGCGAGGTGGCGCGGAGTACGGACGGGGTCGCCACGGCGAGGTTCGTCACGGACGGGCTGCTTGTCGTCGTCACCTCGGACGGGGACGCGAAATGGATGCCGGCCGAGCCCGCCGACCTGGCCCAATAGCTGCTGAATTCTCCACGACGGTGCTTTTCCGTCCCGTCGCGGATGTCGCTGTACGGCTGCCTGTGCACGGCCGGATATCCGGTTTCCCTTTTCCCTGCTGATTTTCCTGTACGGCCCGAGCTCAGGTGAGGAGAGAGATGTCGAGCAGGCGCACCCCCGGTGCCGCTCGTGGTCCCCCCGAGGGGTTTTCGCCCTTCGACTACCGCAGCGGTCACATTCACTACAGGGTGTTCAAAACAGGAGCAGAGATGTTGAAGAAGTTTTCCACCGGGGCTCTCATGGTCGCCGGACTGGCGATGCTCACCGTCGTCGGCACCGCGGGCGCGGCGAACGCCGCCTCCCGCTCCGGGAGCTGCAGCGCCTCCGGCATGATCGGTGAGGGGGCGATCCACTACACCACCAACACCGTCTCCGGGAAGACCACGCTCGACAGGTTCACCTGGACGATCTACGGCGAGTCGGGATCGACCAAGAACAACGTCAAGGCCGTCCTGATGCGCGATGTCAGCCTGAGCACCGACACCGCGCACTACACGTGGTCCACCGAGAGCGCGAAGAACGGCTACGGTTCGCACACGCCCAGCTCGACCGTGTCGGTGCCGTCGAGCTGGAAGCTCTACGGCAAGTTCAAGTTCACCTTCGACCGCAACAACAACACCGACCCGATCTGCAACATGGAGACCAGCCGGTCCTAGAGATGATCGGGCCGACGGCGCGACGCCGACGGTCTTCCCGGCGGGCGGGCGGTGTGGATTCGGCCCCGCCCCCGCCTGTCGGCTTTCCAACGGCCGAGGTCGCTTCCCGGCGGACTCCTCTTCGCCGGGTCTCCGTCGGGGAGAAAACCGTTTTACCGGCTCATGCCGGTCTCAGTACACTCGCCACTGATCATGCGCCGCCGCGACACCGTGGTGTGCGCGTCCTGACCAGTGAGGGGAGCATGCCGTGCGTCATCGCACCGCCGTGGTCGTTCCCCCGTCACGCTTCGACGTGATCCTGGTGTCTTCGTTGGTGCCCGACGCCGGCCGCGCGGCCGACGTCGACCACCCGTGACGAACCTCTGACCTTCGACCGCCTACCGCCGAGTCGGCCCACGGGACATGTCCCCGTGCGGCCACGCCGTGCCGGGGTCTACCTGACGAACTGAACCCAGGTCGTCCCGTCCGAGAACGTCCGGGAATCGCGCAGTCCTGTCCGGAATCCTGCCGAAAGGCCATGGGCCGTGCGCACCAACCCGCACCGTCGTATCACCGACTCGCTGACCGGCGTCCGCAACCTGGGCATCCTCGCCCACGTCGACGCGGGCAAGACCACCGTCACCGAACGGATCCTGTACGTCACCGGCGCCACCTACAAGCGTGGCGAGGTGCACGAGGGGACGACCGTCACCGACTTCGACTCCCAGGAGCGCGACCGTGGAATAACCATCTTCGCCGCGGCGGTGAGCTGCGTCTGGAACGACCATCGAATCCATCTCATCGACACCCCCGGCCACGTCGACTTCTCCGACGAGGTGGAGCGCTCACTGCGGGTGCTCGACGGCGCGATCGCGGTGTTCGACGCCGTCGCGGGCGTCGAACCGCAGAGCGAGTCGGTGTGGCGGCAGGCCGACCGGCACGGGGTGCCGCGGATCGCCTTCGTCAACAAGCTCGACCGCGCGGGTGCCGACCTCGACGCGGCGGTCGCGTCGATCCGCGAGCGGTTGCGGGTGGTACCGCTCGTGGTCCAGTTGCCGATCGGTCGGGAGGACGGGTTCACCGGCGTGGTGGACCTGGTGCGCATGCGTTCGCTGGTCTGGGCCGGCGGTCGTGACACGTTCGAGGAGGGGCCGGTGCCGGACGTGCTGCGCGAGGAGGCGGGTCGGCGCCGCCGCCTGCTTGAGGAGGCGGTGGCCGAACTGCATCCGGTCGCGTTCGAGGAGTTCTGCGCCGAGTCGGAGATCTCCGCGCCGACTCTCGACGCCGCACTGCGCGACCTGACCCGTACCGGGGAGGGCGTGGTGGTGCTGTGCGGATCGGCCTACCGCGACCGGGGGATCGAGCCGCTGCTGGACGCCGTCGTCGCCTACCTGCCCTCGCCGCTGGACGTGCCGCCCGTACGCGGCACCCGGGGCGGCAGCCTGGGCGGCTCGCGGAACGGTGCTCCGGACGATGCCCGGAACGGTCTCTCGGACGGTTCCCGGGACGGTGCGGTGCTGGAGCGGGCCGCAGACCCGGCGGCGCCGTTCGCCGCGCTGGTGTTCAAGGTGAACTCGACGGCGACCGGACGATTGTCCTACCTGCGCGTCTACTCGGGGACGATCCGGAAGGGGGACACGGTGCTGGACGCGGGTGCGCGGCGTACCGAGCGGATCGGCCGGATCCTGCATGTGCAGGCCGACCGGAACACGGAGGTGGACCTGGCGGTGGCCGGGGACATCGTCGCGGTGGTCGGGCTGAAGTCGGCCTGTACCGGCGCCACCCTGTGCGCGCCCGAGGCGCCGATCGTCCTCGAACCGCCGACGGCGGCCGATCCGGTGGTCTCCGTCGCGGTCGAGGCACGCAGGGGCGTCGACACCGGACGGTTGGCGTCGGCACTGGCACGGCTGGTCGAGGAGGATCCCTCGCTGGTGGTGCGGACCGACCCCGAGACCGGTCAGACGCTGCTTTCCGGGATGGGCGAGCTGCATCTGGAGGTCGCGGTGGAGAAGATCCGTCGTACCCAGGGGCTGGACGTGGGGGTCGGCCGGCCGCAGGTGGCCTACCGGGAGACGGTCGGGCGCGGGGTGTCGGGGTTGCTGTACCGGCACGTCAAGCAGGACGGCGGCGCCGGGCAGTTCGCCCACGTCGTCCTCGACGTGGAGCCGCTGGAGGACCTCGCGGACACCGGCACCGGCAGCGGTGACGGTGGTACGGCGGGCTTCGTGTTCCGCTCGACCGTCGTCGGCGGGCGGGTGCCGAGGGAGTACGTCCGGGCGGTGGAGGCCGGATGCCGGGACGCGCTCGCCGAAGGTCCTCTCGGAGGTCATCCTGTGACCGGTCTTCTGGTCACGCTGACCGACGGGGCCACCCACCCCAAGGACTCCTCGGAGATGGCGTTCCGTGCGGCCGGCCGGTTCGCGCTGCGGGAGGCACTGCGGGCCAGTGCGATGGTGCTGCTGGAACCGGTGGTCGAGGTCGCGGTCACCGTGCCCGACGACGCCGCGGGCGGGGTGCTGGGCGACCTGTCGGCGCGACGCGGCCGGGTCTCCGGCTCGACCGCGCGGGCGGGAACGGTGGTGATCACCGCGACCGTGCCGCTCGCCGAGCTGTTCGGGTACGCGACCAGACTGCGGAGCCGGACCCAGGGCCGGGGGACCTTCACCACCCGGGCCACCGGGTACGCTCCGGCGCCGAGCGCGCTCCCCAACGGGACGCCGCCCCGGTAGAGCCCGGTGGAAACCGGTAGGAGCCGACGGCGGCCCCGCCTCCGGGCGGGGCCGCCGTTCGGCGAGGTGTCGTGTCCGGTCCGGGAGCAGCCGACAAGCCGGTCAGGAGAGCTGGCGGGTGGCGAGGCGGGCGAAGAGCCCGTCCCGGTCGGCGAGGAGGTCGTCGTAGGTGCCCTGCTGGACGATCCGCCCCTCGTCCATCACCACGATGCGGTCGGCGGCCACCACCGTGGAGAGCCGGTGGGCGATCACCACCCGGGTGGCGTTGAGGCGGCGGGTGCTCTCGGCGACCCGGCTCTGGGAGGGGTTGTCCAGCGCGCTGGTCGCCTCGTCGAAGAACACGATGCGGGGCCGGGCGACCAGTGCGCGAGCGATCATGAGGCGCTGTCGCTGACCGCCCGACAGTGTGCTGGTGCCCTCGGAGAGCACCGTGTGCATGCCCATCGGCATCGCCCTGATGTCGGCGGCGAGCCCGGCCATCTCGGCCGCCGCCCAGGCGTCGTCCACGGTGTGGACGCCGCTGCCGACGATGTTGGCCTGGATGCTGCCCGCCTGCAGCGCGCCGTTCTGGAGCACCACCCCGCACTGGCGGCGGACCGCGGAGACGTCGAGTTCCGCGAGGTCCTGGCCGTCGTAGAGCACGGTGCCCGAGAGCGGGGTCTCGAAGCCGAGCAGCAGCCGCAGCACCGTGGACTTGCCGCTGCCCGAGGGACCGACGAGGGCCACGAACTCGCCGGGCTCGATGGAGAGGGCGACCCCGTCGAGGGTGAGCGGGCCGTCCTGGCCGTAGCGGAACGACACCTTGCTGAGCCCGAGCCGCCCCGACAGGTCGCCGGGGTCGGCCTTGGTGCCGTCGGTCTCCGGGCGGGCCTCCAGGATCGGCCTGATGTTCTCCAGCATCGGCACGACGCCCATCGCGGTGACGGCGGCGGCGGTGAACTGGAGGCTGGAGGCGAGCAGCAGGCTGAGCGCGGTGAAGAACGGCAGGAACGTGGCGACGGAGACCTGGCCCGCCATCGGCCCGGCGACCACCGCGAACACGATCCCCGTGCAGACCAGCGGGAACCCGGCGTTGAACGTGGTCACCGCGTTCTGGATGCGGCGGGCCGAGGCGGTGAGCGAGCGGCCCTTGGTGGCCTCACGCGTCCATTCGGCGAACGCCCGTTCCTCGGCGGCGGCGGCCCGCAGCTTCGGCATCGCGGTGAGCATCTGGAAGACCCTGGCCGACATGGTCCGCTCGTGCTCGTAGGCCTGTCGCTGCCAGCGGAGCTGCATCCGTCCCGCGACGAAGGCGAACCCGAGGCCGAACAGCATGAGCGCGGTGGCGACCAGGGCGAGGCGCACGTCGTAGAAGTAGACCAGGACGAGGTTCGCCGATCCGGTGAGCAGCCCCAGCGTGGCCGTGGTGAGCATCCCGGAGAGCATCTCCTGCGCCGAGCTGATACCCAGCACCGTGGTGCCCAGCTCGCCGGTCGAGTAGCGGGCGAAGAAGCCGGCGGGCAGGGAGAGCAGCCGGGTCCACAGGCCCGACTGCAGGGCGGAGGTGGTGCGGCTCTCGACCCGCAGCACCGCGATGTTCTGCACCACCGACAGGGCGGCGATCACGAATCCGGAGCCGATCACCAGCAGGGAGCCCTGGACGATGAGGTCGAGCTCGGCCCGTACGGTGAACACGCCGAGCACCTTGCCCGTCATGATCGGGACGAGCAGTCCGAGCAGGGAGACGAGCACCCCCATGGCGGCGAACCGCAGCAGGTCACGATGGTTGCCGCCGTCGAGGAGCCCCAGGCGCAGCAGCGCGCCGACGGTCTTGACCGAGGCGGGCAGCGGCCGGTACAGCACGTGGGCCCGCTTCTCCAGGCCGCGGGCGACGGTCGCGGTGACCGGGGTGAGCACGCCGTCGTCCACCATGACGTAGCCATGGCCCATGGTGAGCAGCGCCACGGGACGGCCGGTGGAGGTGCTGCCCACCATGGGGCCCAGGTCCTGGGTCCACCACGGGCCGTCCAGCCGGACCATCCTGGTACGGACGCCGGAGGCGAGCGCTATCGCCTGCAGGTCGCCCATCGGCCGGTCCTGGCCCCCGCGTCGTACCGGCGGCCGTACCTCGAACCCCTGGTGCGCCGCGACCAGCCGGGCCGCGGCGAGGGCGGGCGGGTCGTTGGCCACGTCGGCCAGCTTGACCTGGACCTCGGTGTCGCGCAGTACGGCGTCGAAGCTGCGTACGGCCTGCGTGAGCACGGTGCTCTCGCGTTCGCGCAGTTCGGCGAGCGCGGCGCGTTCCTCCTCGCGCTGCCGCTCCAGGCGGTCGTCGACGGTGTCGAGCAGCCGGATGGCGTGGGCGGCGAGGAACTCGCACAGTACGCCCTCGTCGAAGACCGAGTGCAGCGAGCGGGTCCGCAGCCGGATCCTGGTGTGGGCGAGGAGCCAGTCCCGCTCGGTCAGGCAGATGTCGCTGTCCGCGCCGAACACCAGGCCGTCGCTGTTGCCGATGCCCACCTCGCCCTCCTCGACGCGCACGCAGCGCACGCCGTCGACCGACCGCAGGGCGCGGCCCGCCTCCAGTTCGGCGGTCCCCTCGACGGGCAGCGGGACGAACTGCCTGGGCGGCAGGGTGGCGGGCAGCGCCTCGGCGAGCAGTTCGATGCCTCGGCCGAGCCCCTTGACCAGCCAGGCGGCGGCCTCGGTGGGCAGGTCGTGCAGCACCGCGACCGGGACGTCGGCCAGTACGGTGCCGGGCACCGGGCGGGCCACGATCACGTGGCGCGGACCGGAAGGCGCTCCGCAGGCGAGCACCATGCCCGCCTCGGCCCGGCCGAGGAAGTTCCAGCGTCCGTTCAGTTCGCCGTCGACGGTCCTGACCGCGAACAGGTCCACCAGGCCCGACTCGACGAGCAGCATCCGCCCGGGGTTGTCGAGGACCGTGAACCGGTCGGTGCCGAGGTCCAGTGGGATGGCGATCCCGGCGAGCGCGGCGGGGCTCACGATGCTTCTCCGATGTCGAGCAACGGGACGGTGATCCTGGCGGGGCTCACGGTGCCCCTCCGGTGCCGGGCAGCGGGACGATCCTGGCGGGGGCTCACAGTCCTCCTCCGGTGTTGAACAGCCGCGTGTAGATGCCGTCGGCGGCGAGCAGCTCCTCGTGGGTGCCGCGCTCGGCGACCCGGCCGCCGTCCAGGACGATGATCTCGTCGGCGTCGCGGATGGTCGACAGCCGGTGGGCCATCAGCAGGCAGGCGCAGCCGCGGCGGCGCAGGTTGTCCATGATGACGTGTTCCGTCTCCGGGTCCAGGGCGCTGGTGGCCTCGTCGAGGATGAGCAGGGTCGGCTCCGAGGCGAGCGCGCGGGCGAGTTCGAGCCGCTGCCGCTGGCCGCCGCTGAAGTTGCGGCCGTCCTCGCGGACGAACGAGTTGATCCCGCCGGGGCGGGCGAGCACGGCGTCGTAGACGGCGGCGTCGCGGAGCGCGGCGAGCACCACCTCGTCGGGGACGGCCTCGTCCCACAGGGTGAGGTTGTCGCGGACGGTCCCGGCGAACAGCACGATCTCCTGGTCGACGTAGGCCATCGAGCCGGCGAGCACGGTACGCGGGATCTGGTCCAGCGGGTGGCCGTCGAGCAGGATCTGCCCGGAGCGCGGTTCGTACAGGCCGGTCAGCAGGCGGCCCAGGGTGGACTTCCCGCTGCCGGAGCCGCCCACGATCGCGACCCGGCTGCCCGGTGTCATGCTCAGCGAGAGGTCGGTGATGATGGGGTCGGTCAGCGGGCCGTACCCGAAGGTGACGTTCCGCAGTTCGAGGCGGCCCTCCAGGCGGGTGCCGATCTCCGCCGCGTCGCCGCTGCGCTCGAAACAGCGGGCGATCGGGTGCCGTTCCACGTCGTGGATGCGCTTGGCGTCGGCGCTGAGGTCCTGCAGACGGCCGCCGAGGTTGGTGAGCTGGGTGACCGGCCTGCTGAGCGCGGCGAGCAGGGTCTGGAAGGAGATGAGGATGCCGACGCTGAGCACGCCCTCCACCACCCGCAGCCCGCCGATCAGCAGCATCAGACCGGTGTTCACCGTGGCGAGCAGCGGTGGTACGACGACGAGCACCGCGGTGGGCACGCCGAGCCGCTGCTGCGCGGAGACTACCTTGGCGAGGAAGCCCGCCCAGCGGGTGAAGGCGTCGGGTTCGGCACCGGTGGCCTTCACCGTCTCGATCATGCTGAGCGTGGCGAAGGTGGTGCCGGTGAGGTTGCCCCGGTCGGTGCGCAGCGCGGTGACCGCGTCCTTGCGCGCCCGCGCGACCCAGCGCAGGACCAGGATGTTCAGCGCCGCCATGCCGACGCCGATCACGCCGAGCAGTGGGTCGTAGCGGACCAGCAGCGCGGCGTAGAACACCACCAGCACCATGTTGATCACGGTCAGCGCGAGGTCGCGAGAAAGGATCTCGGCGACGGTGTCGTTGGTGGAGATCCGCTTGGCGACCTCGGCCGGGCGGCGTTGCAGGAAGAACTCGATGGGCAGCCGGAGCAGGTGCCGGAAGAAGCGGGCCGAGCCGACCAGCCCGACCCTGATCTCCAGTCGCAGCAGGTAGTACTGCTGCACCGAGGTGAGCACGAAGATCGCCACCGCGGTGAACGCCATCACGATCAGCAGTGGCGGCAGGATGCCGGGGGAGTTGCCGGTCAGCACCCGGTCGATGAACACCCGGTAGTAGGCGGGGCCCGCGATGCCGGGCAGGAGCAGCAGCGCGCTGGCGAGCAGCACCAGCGGCAGGGCGCGTCCTGACGGCAGCCGCCACTGCAGCAGCGCCTTGCTGAGCTTGGCGCGTTCGCCGCCCGGCTTGAAGTCCGGACCCGGCTCGAAGGTGAGCATGATCCCGGTGAAGCCGGAGTCGAACTCCGACCACTCCATCAGCCGCGGGCCCGACGAAGGGTCGTTCACCGCGACCATGGTGCGGCCGAACCTGGTCACGAGCCCTTCGACCACGATGAAGTGCTGGAACGCCCAGAAAATGATCACCGGACCGGTCTGGTCGCGGAGCAGTTCGGCCTCGACCTGGAAGCCTTTCGCGATCATCCCGTAGGAGCGGGCCGCCGCGAGCATCGAGGAGGCCTTGGACCCGTCCCTGGACACCCCGCAGCGACCGCGCAGGTCCTCCAGCGGGACGTGCTTGCCGTAGTGGCCCAGGACCATCGCGAGCGCGGCCGCACCGCACTCGACCGCCTCCATCTGGATCACGGTCGGCACCCGGTGGCGGTTCTTCCTGCGGGGACGCGGGGGCTGCGGCTGTTTCTTCGGCGCGGGCTTGGCGGGTTTCGCGGGGTCGAGTGTGGTGTTCGTCATCGGTGCCTCCTCCGCTTCGTGACCGCGGGCTTGGCGGGCTTCGTCGTCGTGTTCGTCATCGGCGCCTTCCCCGCTTCGCGGGGGCGGCTTTCGCGGGCCTCGTCGTCATGTCCGTCATCGGTGCCTCCTCCGCTCAGCGCCCGAGCACCAGGTCGAACGGCGTCTGCTCGCCCAGGTGGATGGAGGCCGAAACGGTCACCTGGGAGTCGAGTTGCACGGGTGGCCCCTGCGCGGTCGACCAGGTGTATCCCGAGTGCGTGCCCGGTTTGGGGATCAGGTCCACGATGATCATCAGGGGTGCCTGGACGGCCGCGTACCTCTTGGCGGCGAGCTCGCCGCCCACCAGTCCGGCCAGTGCCTCGCCGGTGAGGGGGTAGCGGCTCACCGAGGTGACCTGGCCGCGCAGCAGCCCGAAGGCCGCGGCGGGTGCGGTGGACACCTCCAGGTCGACCGGGCGGCCGGGGGCGATCCACGCGGCCCGGTCGGCGGGTACGAACACCATCGCGACCAGGCGGTCGTCGGGCAGGTCGGTCCGTTCGACGGTGGCGATCGTGGTGCCGACGGCGACGACCTGGCCGTCGTTGACCGTGGTGCCGACCACCTGGCCGGTGAACGGGCTCGCCACCTGCTGGATCTTGCCGTCGGCGTCCTGCAGCTCCGCGACGGACTGGCCGACGATCACCCGGTCGCCCGGCCTGACCAGCACGCGGCGGGCCAGGCCCGAGTAGTGACTCTGGATGCGGGCCGTACCGCCCGGGTGGGTGAGGACGCCCGGGGCGGCGACCGAGATGCGCAGCTCGGCGGCGAACGCCCAGACCAGCCCGCCCGCCATCACGATCATCACGACGAAGACCGCGATCCAGCCCCGGGGGGTGGCGAGCAGGGTGGGGGAGTCCAGCTCGTCGGGTTCGCGCATTCGTTGCAGCGCCTGGTAGCGGAATCTCATCGCGCTCCACCCCTTCGTCCGGGGCCGGGGCCGGGGCCGAGGTCGGGGCCGGGGCCGGGTGCGGAATCCCGTTTCGTCCGGGGCCGGTGGCGGAATGCCATCGCGTTCCACCCCTCTGTTCGGGGCCGGTGGCGGAACGTCATCGCGCTCCGCCCCTTCGTCCGGGGCCGGTGGCGAGAACTCATCGGGGCCTACCCTTCCGTCCGTGGCCGGGAGCCGAGGACGAGTTCCCCGACGGTGCCCTCCAGGAGCGGGTCGCGTCCCGAGGCGGTGGCGAAGGCCGCGGCGTCCCCGCCGCCCAGGCCGCACACGGCGAGGTCCATCGCGGTGGCCACCAGGTAGAGGGTCTGGTAGAGCACGCCCACGTGCTTGAGCACCAGCGGGTAGGCGACGGTCTCGTACTTCCACATCACCCGGCCGAACCTCGCCGTCACCAGCAGCACGACCTGCGGGTCCGTCTCCATCATCGCGGCGTTTCGCGACTCCTTGACCAGCACGTCGGTGGCCTTGCCGGGTTCGGCGACGAGTTCCAGCTCGTGCCGGTCGGTCGCGTAGTGCCACAGTCCTGCGGGCAGGCCCTCACACGCGGTGACGAGCGGGTAGACCTCCAGCTCGTGCACGGCCCCGCCGCTCGGATACGGCCGGTTGGCGAGCCGCTGGCCGTCGCTGCCCGTCATCGTGCCCCGCCTGCGCAGGCTCCGGTAGAGCAGCTCGCCGAGCTGGGCGAGGGTGATCGGCGTCTCCTCGTCGTGGGCGCGGGTCGAGCCGCGCCGTTCGAGGATCTCGGTGAACGACGGCTCCGTCGCCGCTATCCGGTCCAGGTCGGGCACCGGCAGCGCGACCGCACGCAGGCCGGAGGGCGGCGGGGAGACCGGTTCGGGCGGGAAGCGGTCACCGAGGGGGTAGGTCCCGCCGTACCCGCCGACCGTGGCGGGGAAGCGGGTACGGGAGTGGAAGGCCAGGTCGGCGGGGTGCCACTGCGCGTAGGAACGCTCGGTCGTCTCCAGGTCCTCGTCCGGGCCGCCGGGCGCGAGCAGGCCGGCGGTGGCGAGCAGCCGCAGCAGCGGGGCGGGTGTCCCGGTGTTCCAGGTCGCGAGTTCGCCGAGCAGTCCCGCGGCCTGGGGCATCAGCTCGACGGCGAGGTGACGGCCGGGGGCCCGCAGGGTGAGCGTGCCGTCCACCACCCGCGCCTCGGCGAACCGCGACAGCCGCACCGGTCCCGCGGGGGCCGCCGCCGGCAGCGTCGAGCCACGGCCGACCGGATAGAGCCTCGCCGTGACGTCGCCGTCCACCTGTACGGCGTGTTCGATCAGTCCGGAGGTGTTGAGCCTGCGAAACAGCAGGTGCCAGCGCAGCAGTCCCGCCTCGCCGTCTGCGGTGGTCACCGCGGCGGCGAGGGCGGTGTCGTCGTGGTCGCCCTCGGCGAGCAGTTTCAGCGCGGTGCCCTGTCCCTGTGTCAGGTTCTTCAGTTCGAGGACCGTGGCGGCGAACCGGATGTGCTCGCCGGAGAACGACGCGTCCCGGCGGAGCCGGGAGACGATGATGGGGTTCATGGGCACCGTCCGTCTCAGAAGAACACGTTCCAGGAGTTGATCTCCTCCTGGGGGGTCGGGCGGTCGAGCCAGCCGAGCCGTACCGGCGCGTCGTAGAGGCGGCCGGGTGCCAGCCGGCGCCAGAAGTGCCGCAGGCCGGGCGCCATCACCTTGACGACGTTCAGGTCCAGGTCGGGGCGGGTCTGGTCCAGGACGATCACCTCGGAGCCGGCCGCCTCGATCGAGTCCACGCACCGGCGTACGCACTCGGCCAGGTCGGTGGGGGCGGGCGGGCCGACGGTGGTGAGCGGCCGGTCCGGATCCGGCAGCAGCCAGGGTTCGCGGTCGATCACCGCACCCTTGCACCAGGCCAGCATCTCCGGGTCGTCCACCCGGTAGAGCGTGTTGCCCTCCTCGTCACGCCGGTCCACGCTGGGCAGGAACTGGTTGAGCTCGGTGAGCGCGCGGAACGCCGCGATGCGCGGGTCGGGGTGGCTGCCGAAGCCGACCATGATGTCCTCGACCTCGTGGCGGCGCCGGGAGACGGCCGCGTACACCGGTATGTTCACGTCGGTGGTGAGGTCGAGCATCCACAGGTCGCGGTCCATGTTTCCGTAGAAGTCCCGCAGCTCGTCCACGTAGGGGTCGTTCAGCGAGTCGAGGTCGAAGCCGGGGCGGCGCAGCCGGTTGTACCACCACAGCGCCACCGAGTCGCGTTCGACCAGCTCGCAGATGCCCTGCAGGATCGCCTCCTCCAGGGTGTTGCCCGCGGCGCTGCCGTTGGAGTCGGCGATGCAGAAGAAGTGGCCGTAGAGGTCGGGGTGGCCGTACCAGGCGTAGGCGGCGGGGACGAGCCGTTCCTCGTCCCTGGTGAGCGACCAGGCTCGCGACCAGTCGAACGGCACGTTCTCCTCGAACGGGTCGGGCACCTGCTGCAGCCGGTGCGCCGGGTCGGCGTTCCACTCCTTGCGACCGGCCCGCTGCTCGTCGGAGAAGAGCAGCATCCGGTCCGGGTGCACGGCGGTGGCCGGGTCCAGGTCGGCGTACGCGGCCCGGATGACCGGCTCGTCCCCCCGCCAGACCCCCGAGTACCGTTCGATCGCCTCGCAGACCGCGCTCACCTTCGCCTGGATCTCCGAGCGTCCCTTGCCGCCGCTCTGGCCGCGCAGGTTGCGGCGGAGCAGGTCCATGCTGTCGTTGACCATGGCGAAGTTGTGTCCCGCGGCGTAGCTGAAGGTCAGGCCGCTGGAGTCGGCGCCGATCGAGATCAGCTTGGTGATCGCGCCGAGGTGCGGGCTGATGTGCCGCTCCAGTCGCTCGAACGTCTCCTGCGGCTGGTTGACCCGGTAGCCGCCGTCGGTGACGTGGTTCGCCAGGCTCGGGGTGAGCACGATCTTGGGGTCGCCGTCGGGTGGCGTGCCGCACGAGGGGCACTGCGGCTGGCGGATCAGGATGTGCCCGCCGGTCTCCATGGTCGCCAGGTCGAGGGTGACCATCCGGCCGCAGAGCGCGCCCGGCTCACCGGTCGCCACGATCCTGGCGACCTCGGCCGCGAGCATCCCGGCCAGCGCGAGCGGTCCGGCCGCGATCTGCGCGCGCACCGGGTGCAGCGGCGTCCGCTCGCCCCGCTTGCCGGCGAGGTAGCGCTCCAGCTGGCGGTTGCCGCCGAGCCGCTGCGCCAGGCACGACCAGCAGCCGGTGTGGTCGGGGTCGAGGTAGGGGCCGAGCCACGGGCTGACGCCACCGGGCTTGGCGAGCAGCCAGGGCAGCCCGGAGGCGAGCTGCAGCGCGTTGCGGTGCTCCAGGGCCGGGTCGAGGTAGTCGTCGACGAGCACGACCGACACCCCTTCGGCGGGCACCTCGCCGATCGCGCCGGTGCTCACGTTCAGCCCCAGCTCGGTGAGGGCGTTCACCACCGGTGCGGCGTCCACCCTCTCGGCGGCCGAGACGGTGACCGGTGTGCCCCTGGTGACGGCCGCCGGGTCGATGCCCAGCGCGTCCCAGTAGGCGAGCACCCTCTCCGGCAGGTCCGGCCTGCCCTCGGCGAGGTGTCCGGCCGCCTCGTAGCGGCGCAGCGTGGTCAGCACCGTGGTGAACGGAACGCGCCCGGACAGCTCCTGGACGATCTCACTCACGGTCCTGCGACCGTCGAGGTAGGGCAGCACCGCCGCGGCGGCCTGCCCCGGCACGAGGAAGTCCTTTCCCTCCGCGTACAGGAAGACCCGGGATCCGTCCACGACCTCGACATGGAAATGAGCCTTCAGCCGTGGACTCTCCATTGCCAACCGCCTTTTTTATATCAAGCTCTCGAAACCCTCTTCAATGCGGATTCAAACACGAGATGACCGCTATGGTGAATGCGCAAAAAAATGTACGCATCGCGCGGCGGATACTTAGGTTTCGGAGGCGGACGCCTCAGTATCGCCGTATCGGCGGTGGTGGGAGCGCACATGGGGTCGCCGGGAAAGACGGGCGGGGCGCCCGTTGAGATCTGTATCGGGAGAATGGGACCATGAGGTATGGCATCACTTCTTCACCGGGACAGAGAATTGACTGTCTTCCGGGAGGCCATTGACGGGCTCCGGTCAGGAAGGCCGGTCGTCGCGTCGATCCTCGGGGAGAACGGGATGGGCAAGAGCTCCCTGCTCGGCGCCGTCACCGAAATGCTTCCCCAGCGCAGCAGGGTGTTACGGGCCCGCTGCCATCCCAGCGAGAGTCATTTCGCCTACGGCATGGTGAGGCAGCTCTTCGACCCGGTGCTCTCCTCGGGGGAGCGGACCCGCAAGCAGTTCGACCGGGCCTCCGACGGCGACGGCGCCGCCACCCACGACCTGCTGCTCAACCTGTTCCACATCACCCGCGAACTCGTCGCCGACCACCCCGTGGTGATCGCGATCGACGACCTGTCCTTCGCCGACACCCCCTCGCTGAGATGGTTCTCCTACATCGCGCGCCGCCTGGACGACCTGCCGGTGATGATGGTCGCCACGCTGCCGGGCAGCACCCCGGCCGCGCTCGGCGCGGACCTGGGCAATCTGCCGTACGCACGGTCCGTGCAGCTCAGACCGTTCTGCGCCACCTGCACGGCCGACTTCGTCGCGGAGGCGATGGGCGCGCCGCCCGACGTGGAGCTGGCCGCGCTCTGCCACACGCTGTCGCAGGGGAACCCGCTGGTGCTGCGCGAGCTGACCGGCCGGATGCGGCAGGCGAGGGTGAGTCCCGGCGAGCCCGACATCGACCAGGTGCTGGAGATCGGTACGGCGGCACTGTCCGACACCGTGCTCGAATGGCTGAACGAGCACGACCCCGTGGTCTCCGAACTGCTCACTCAGCTCGCCGTGATGGGACCCGACACCGACACCACCGTGGCGGCGATCCTGCTGAGCCAGGGCGAGCCGCAGATCCGCCAGGCCCGCCGGGCCCTCGTCCAGGCGGGACTCATCTCGGAGGGGCCGCCCGTACGGTTCCGCAACCCCCTCGTCCGCGCCGCCGTACTGTCGCGCGTCGACAACCAGACCAGGCTCGGCCTGCACGAACGCGGGGCCACGCTGCTCGACAGGCTGGGCGCGCCGGCCGCACAGACCGCCGAGCACCTGATGCTCACCGACTCCGACTGGGGAATCCCGGTGCTGCGCAGGGCGGCCACCGAGGCGGTCGCGGCCCGCCGGTACGACGACGCGACCCGATACCTGCGCCGCGCGCTGGCCTGCACCGACGACTCCGCGACCATCCACGAGCTGACCTTGCAACTCGGCATGGTCGAGCTGCGCCACGACCTGGACGCCTGCGTCCGGCATGCCGAGGCGCTGGCCACCACCGCGCCGGATCCCGCCCGGCGGGCCAGGTCGCTGCTGAACCTGGCCAGCCCCGCGCTCGCCGCCGGCACGGTGGGTGTCAGGCCGTTCGTCACCGCGGCCCACGAACTGGCGACGATGGCGGACCCGCCCAGGGAGCCGCTGCTGCGGCTCACCGCGCAGGGAGTGCTGTCGGGATACCGTGCGGGGTTGCGCAGGTCGCTGCGGATGGCCGCGGCGGGCACGCCGGACGCGGCGGCGAAGGAGTTCTCCGGGGCGCTCGCGGCGATGGTCGCGGCGGGCGGGCGATACCCGGACACCGCCAGGCGGCTGGCGACGCGAGCCACCAGAGACCGATCCCCCAGGGACCGGCCGGTCGGCACCGGCCTGGTGGGTGCCGCGCTCGCGTTCGGCTGGACGGGCCGGCCGGAGGACGCGCTGGACGTGTGCACCAGGATCCTGCGGGACGCCCGCACCTGGGACCAGCCGGACCTGCACGCGCTCGGGCTGCTGCTGCGCTCGGACGTCGACTACCGCAGGGGCGAGTCCGCCGACAGCCTGCGGGACGCGCTCGACGCGCGGGAGGGAGCCGAACTGATCGGCGCGCGGGTGCTGGCCACGGCGGCCCGCGCCTGCGGCGCGCGGGCCCTGATCCGGATGGAGCGGGTGGACGACGCCGAGGCACTGGTACGCGAGATGACGATCCCCGCCGACGCCCACCCCCTGGTCAAGAGCATGGTCCTGGAAGTGCAGGGGCTGATCGCGGCGGCGGCGGACGACCACGCCACCGCGCTCGGCCTCTTCCTCGACTGCGGGCACCGGCTCTCCGCCCGGGGCATCACCAACCCCGCCTGCCTGCCCTGGCGCGCGCACGCCGCCCGGGCGTACACCGCGCTGGGCGAGCACTCCGCGGCCCGTACGATCGCCGCCGGCGAGCCGGGGAGCCGGGACCACACGCCGGAGGCCCGCCCTTCGCACGCCAGGATCGTGCTCACCCCCGCCGAGCAGCGGGTCGTCGAGCTGGTACGGCAGGGCATGAGCAGCATGGAGGTCGCCGAGCGGCTCTGCCTGAGCAAGCGCACCATCGACACCCACCTGGGCCGCATCTACCGCAAGCTGGGCATCCGAGGACGGCACCAGCTGGCCACCGCCCTCGACCTCTGACCTGCTCCCGCTGGGGCTCCGTCGTTTCGATTCGCCGAGCCGCCTCGCGCACGGCCGCCACCCGGTCGGCCTCCGGTCCGGCTGGTACGCCGATCGGTCGGCCTCCGGTCAGCGCGATGCCTCCGGTTCGGCGGGTACGCCGGTCAGTGGACCTTCGGTCAGCGTGGCGCCACCGGTTCGACGGCCCTGCCGATGCCCAGTCTCGGCTCGGTGACCAGGTAGAGCCCGGACGCGTCGCCGGGGCCGCCGAGGTCCGCGCTCCGGTCGCCGGTCTTCCCCGCGACCAGCTCGCCGGCGAGCACCATCGCGTCCAGCGGGGCCGCGCCGCCGACGCGGGTGGCGTCGTCCAGGTCGGTCAGGCCGGAGGTGATCGAGGCGAAGGCGCCGTCGGAGGGAGCCGGGGCGTCGCCGCCGCGCTTTCTCATCAGCTCCGGGTACTGCCCCCTGGCCAGGCGCTGGGCCAGCCAGAAGTAGCTGTTCCTGCCCCGGTACTGCTCGTAGAACCCGGCGACCATGGAGAACATTCGGCCGTAGGCGTTGCGGTAGTGGGACTCGTGGAACGCCAGCGCCTCGCGTTCGGTGACCTCCCCCGCGTGGGCGGACAGGATGCTCGCGGCGGCGAGCATGCCGCTGTACATGGCCAGGTGCACGCCGGTGGAGAGCAGCGGGTCGAGGAAGCAGGCGGAGTCACCCGCGAGGAAGTAGCCGGGCCCGCAGAAGCTGTCGGCCGAGTAGGAGAAGTCCCGCTCGACGCGGATCTCACCTTCGAGACGACCGTCCGCCACCAGCTCCGCCACCGTCTGCGACTCCGCGACCAGGGCGAGGAACATCGCGTGCTGCGAGGGGAACTCCGGCCTGCGGGCGAGGAACTGGTCCCGGTGGGTGACGAAGCCCACGCTGTAGACGTCACCGCTGAGCGGGATGACCCAGTACCAGCCGTTGGGGGAGGAGATCACGTTGATGCCGCCCCGGGGAGTACGGGGCAGCAGCGTGCCGCCCCGGTAGTAGCCCCAGATGGCGACGTTGCGGAAGACGTCGTGCGGCCGCCGGTTGCGGAAGTGCTGGGAGGAGAGCACGCCGGCGCGGCCCGAGGCGTCCACCACGAACTCGGCGGGAGCCTCCAGGAGACGCCCGTCGTGCGTCCACTCCACGCCCACCGCGCGGTCTCCGTCGAAGCGGACCTTCTTCACCTGGGCGCCCTGGACCACCTCGACGCCCTCGTCGGCGGCGTGCCTGAGCAGGACGTCGTCGAAGTCGGCGCGGTCCACCTGCCAGGAGCGCACCTGGTCGCCGAAGAGGTCCGGCCAGTTGATCGCCCAGTCGCGCTCCGCGCCCCAGCGGAGCAGCAGCCCTTCCTTGACCTGGTAGCCGCGGGCCTCGATCTTCTCCCTGGCGCCGACGAGGTCGATGATGGCCCGGCAGGAAGAGGAGATCGACTCGCCGATGTGATACCTGGGGAAGAAATCCCGTTCCAGCAGGCGGACCCGGGCGCCCGCCCGAGCCAGCAGCGCCGACGAGATCGCTCCAGCAGGGCCTCCGCCTATCACCGTCACGTCAGGCGCCATGAAATGCCTTTCCCCTGCGAGAATTACCAACTTCAGAATCATCGCAAGGGTGAGGGAAACTTGTTAATACGTATTTATGCTCATCATGATACGCATTTTCCGACTGTTGGCGCGGAAAGCTCGGCTTGACACGTGCTCACGCCCCTGACCTGCGGCGACGGGTGGCCTTTGTGTGACGTGCGCTTTGGTCGTCAGTAATTCCCGCCGGTGAGGCCGAAGACCCCGCCCAAGGGGTCGGCGAACAGGCCGGAATCCAGCCGACGGGCCCCGGCGGCGAGCGCCGCCGCGACGGTGATCCCGGTGATTCCCGTGCCCCCGGAGCCTTCGGTGTTCCCTGGGGCCGTCTCCGTCGTGGTGCTTCCGCTGTTTCCGGTGCCCTGGCCGGTTTCGTCGCCTCCGGCGTTCCCGGTGGACACCTCCGCCGCGCTGCCCTCGTCGCTTCCGGAGCTTTCGGTGTTCTCGGCGTCCTGAATACCGAAGAACGGCACCCAGCCGGTCTTGGACGAGGAGCGGATCACCGCGGGCACGTCACCGTACAGGCCCCGGTAGAACTCCTCCGCCGAGTCGGGGCGGGCGGTGTGCAGCTCGCAGGCGCACAGGGCGCCGGGCTCGTCCACCAGGACCACGCCCTCGTCCCTGCCGCCCTCCCAGAAGCCGACCGCCGCCCCCGACGGGTCAACGGCCAGGCAGAGGCGGCCGGTCTCGCCCGCCGGCACGGGACCCATCACGACACGGCCGCCCAGGAGTCCGACCTCCGTCCGGGTGTGGTCGAGGTCCTTGGACGCCAGGTAGACGTTCCACGACGAGCCGGGCGCCATGCCCATCGGGCTGGGGCCGAGGCCGCCGATGATCTCCCCTCGCAACGTGATCAGGTGGTAGCCGCGGTCGTTCTCCCTGGTGAACTCCCAGCCGAACAGGCCGCCGTAGAACTGTTTCGCGCCGGTCAGGTCGACGGTGATGTGGTCGACCCAGCAAGGTGTTCCCGGGCCGTACGCGGTCCGCCGGGGCATGGCGTCTCCTGGAGCATGTCGTCGATGAGTGTCGCGGCCTCCTCCGCGCCGCCGAACTCCGGCATGAGCAGCCGGTAGCGGGGCGCGTCGGCCAGGTCCGAGGTGTTCGGCGGCCAGACGTGCGGCTGGAAGGCCCAGGGCGCCAGCTCGCAGCGGTCACCGTCCTCCTGGCAGATCCTGACCAGGGTGGGCGGGGCGAGCCTGGCGGTGACGGGGACGATCGGGCCGAGTAGTTCCGGGCGGACCAGAACGGATTCCCCGGCCGGTGTGGGCTCGGCCCGGCGCCAGGTGCCGGGGTCGGTCTCCGGGCCGAACAGGCCGCCGGTCCTCGCCGACTCCAGGGCGCTGCCGCGCAGGTCGAGCGGTACGTGGAAGGGGAGCGTCTGGCCGGTGGCCCGGTCGATCACGAGGAGCTGTCCCGACACCGGCCGCCAGGACCGCCTGGCCAGCGCGGTCGCCACGGCGGCACCGGGTGAGCAGGCGGTGCCGATCAGCGCGACCGTGGAGTCGCCCTTGGCCATGACGATGGCGCGCATCACCAGGAAAAGATGGTCGAGCACGGCGAACGGGGGGAGAGGGGGTGGCATCGTGCTCCATCCGCGGAACACGCGACGCTGCAGCAACATCCCGTCGGGACGGTAGACCAGCAGCTCCCCGTCCGACGACTTGCCGGTGAGAAGCTTCACGACCAGCTGTGGTTCGCCGCTCTCCACGAGGTGCGGGCCGAACAGGAATGCCAGGTCGCCTAGGTTGAGCTCGGTGAGAACCATGACGGTCATGCCGAAGAAACTCAATAGCAGGGGCAACTAACCCCCCTTACGGGTGTCTAACTGTAAACGCTCGTACAACAGCCTCAAACCCGATCTACTCTCTCAGATAATGTCAGTCCCGCAAATACCGCTTTTGCCGACATTTCTGGCTGCTCCAACAGGGGAAGGTGCCCCGAGTTAGGGATTGTCCGAATATGACATTCGGGGACCATCTGTCGCAGCGTCTTCGCATTGGCCACGAAGGTGGGCATGTCCGAGTCACCGATGATAACCATGGTGGCCGCCCTGATCCGGGTCAAATCCTCAGGAGGATGCCGGTGCGCGCTGAGCGCGGCCATCGCCCCCGTGTCCAGCTCGGCCCAGGAGTGTCCGCCGATCACCGCCCGCAGTCGCGCCCGCAGCTCGGGGTGCGCCTCGGTGCCCCGGAAGATGTCGGGAGGAGAGCTCATCCACAGCTCGGCCATCTGTTCCCGTCCGCCGCCCGCCCTGCGCACCATCATGAGCTCCATGTAGCGCCGCCGGGCGGCCGGGTCGGGCGGCGCGCCGCCGAGCGTCGGCGCCGCGAGCACCAGGCGCCGCACCACCTCCGGCGCCTCCAGGGCCATCTGCAGCGCGACGCCGGAACCGAAGGAGAGGCCCACGACCCGCTCCGCTCCCTCGGCCTCGGCTATTTCGGTCAGCCTTAACGCCAGCGACGGCAGGGTCACACCCGGCTGCAACGGTTCGGAGCCACCGTGGCCGGGAAGGTCCACGCCGATGTGCCGCCAGCCGGGCAGCAGCTTCCACAACGGTTTCCACAGCGTGAGGTCCATGGTGTAGCCGTGCACCCACAGCACCGCAGAACCCGTTCCCGAGCTGACGACCCGCAGCCCGTTCACGCCGGCTCCCCGAAGGTCGCGCAGAACTCCCGGTAGGCCAGCACCGCGACGTCCCTGCTGTCGAAGCGGGGCACCGCCCGCGGGTTCAGCCGCTCCCAGATCACCGCGTCCTCCTCCAGCGCGCGTTCGCTGCCGTGGATGAGCAGCGGCAACTCCCCGCGCTGCTCGGGGCGGACCCCGATCGCCACCCGCGCCACGCACCCGCCCCTCTCGCACGGCACGGCGGCGGTGACGATCACCTGCTCCCACCCCGGCGGCCCGAACCGGGTGACGACCACGCCGGGACTGTAGGCGCGGGCCAGGAACCCGGCCCGGGTGACCTGCTGCCCCGAGCTGCTCCCCGGCTTCGCCCCCATGACGAACTCGCCCTCGATGACGAGCTCGCCCTCGTCCCCGTCCCGATGCGCCATCCCGCGCAGCCTCGGCACCTTGTGCACCTCGGTGAAGTGGTCGACGTCAAAGGCGTTCTCCACGACCAGCGCGGGATCGGCGGCGAGCGGCCTGGTCACGGCCGCCGTGAGCGGGTGGGTCGCCTCCAGCTCCTTGAGCGCCCTGGTGAGTCCGCGGTCGTCGTCAGGGCCGTCCGAGAGGCGGACGAACACGGCCTCACCGGAGACGATCACGTGGTGTTCGCGTACCGACAGCCGTCCGGCCGCGTCGCCCAGCGCGATCCTGCGGCCGTGGAACGGGCAGACCAGGCAGCCGCCGGAGAGCCGTCCCCCGTAACCGAGATGCGCGCCCCGGTGTGGGCAGTCGGCGTCGAAGACGCGGAGCCCCGTCTCGGTCCGCACCGCCACCAGCCGCCGGGTGCCGATCTCCAGGGGAGTCACCTCGGCTTCCAGCTCCGAGGTGAAGGCGGGCAGGTACCAGCCGGAGTGCGGTGCCGCCGAGTGCGCCCGGGGTGCCGCCGACCGCTCTGGATACCGCGAATTTTCCGGGCGTGACGCCGCCGACTGCGCTGGATGCCGTGAATTTTCCGGATGCGGGGTCATGGACCGCGCCGGCTGTCGTGATTCTTCCGGATGTGGTGTCGTCGGCCGCGCCGGCTGTCGTGGATCTTCCGAATGTGATGCCATCAGCCCATCGCCTCCAGGAGCCGGTCGGCGGCGATCACCCCGCTGGCGATCGCCCCCTGAACCCACGGCAGGCGCGTCCCCGAGACCGTGGCCTCGCCCGCGAAGAAAAGCGTGTCCGCGACCGGTTCGGCCCAGATCACCGGAGCCCACTCGGCGCCCACCAGCGGCGCGGTGAACGCACCCCGGCTCCACGGGTCGGCCCCCCAGTCGGCGACCTCGATGTCCACCACCTCGGCCCGCGCGGCCCACGGCAGGGCGACCGCGAGGAGTGTCGCGAGGCCGGAGCCGGGACTGGAAGCGGTCGCGGGGCCGGAGCCGGCGGTCGCGGCGCGCACGTGGGCCGCCGCCGCGTCCCTGGCCACGATCAACGCCTCGGGACGTCCCTCGCGGCAGCTCACGAAACCGCCGATCCCGTCCGCGTCGAACACCGACGCCGTCTCCGGCGCGGGCACGGACAGGGTCGCGACGACGCAGCAGCCGTCCCCGCCGGCGAGGGCACGCGCGGCCTCGACCTTGGGCTCCGGCAGATCCTTGACGGTGAGCGTGCCGTGGGTCACGACCGAGGGCGGCACGGTCACCACCACCCGCTCCGCCTCCACGACGCCGACCGGCGTCTGCGCGGAGACCCGCCCCGGCGACCAGCCGAGCACCTGGACGGGGCAGTCCGTACGCACGTCGAGCCCCGCGGCCAGCCGCCTCGCCAGCAGGTCGAACCCGCCCGAGACCACGAACTCCCCCCGCCCCGCGGTGTCCCCCCGATGGGCCTCGGCCACGCCCCGGGCACTGAGTCGCTCCGGATCGGTGGCCCAGATCTGACGGAACCACTCGCTCGCCACCGGGTACGGGCCGCCCCTGTCCACGAGCCAGTCGTTCACCGACTCACCGATCCCGGCGCCTTCGGCGTTCAGCCTCGCCTCCAGCGCCCACGGCGGATTGGGCGTGCGGGCCAGCGCCCCCATAGGACGGCCCACCCGCCCGCTCACCACCCGCGCCGCGGTCGGCCGCGGCGCCGTCTCGGTGTTCACGATTTTGTGGACGGGGTTCAGGTCTCCGTGGACGACCTGCGCGCCCAGCTCCAGCGAGGGGCCGCCGTCCGCGGGGCGAAACGTCCGTATCCGCCCGCCCACCCGTGACCTCGCCTCGACCACCGCCGTACGTACCCCGGCCTCGGCCAGCCGGGTGGCGCAGGTCAGCCCGCTCACCCCGGCGCCGATCACGAGCACCTCAGTACGCATCCCCGCCTCCCGGGTCCGCCGGAAGGGAGTGCGAGGCCGTCGGGAGGGAGTCCGGGTCCACCGTGGGGAAGTCCGGGACGCCCGAGTCCGTCCAAAAGGAGGACAGATTGCCCGGGTCCGTCGGAGGGGAAGCCGGATCGCCCAGGTTCACCGGGAGGGAGCGCAGCCGCCGGGGGATGAGGGTGGCGGCCCAGGCCGGTTTCTCGTCGGCGAGTGACGCGGCCGGGAACCGCCCGGCCAGCCGGGCGAGCAGCACCGCCCCCGTCTGCCGGACGAGCTGCGCCGCCAGACAGAAGTGCGGCCCACCGCCGAAGGCGAGGTGCGGGTTGGGCGTCCGGTCGAGCAGCAGTTCCCCCGGCCTGTCGAAAACGGCCGGGTCCCGGTTGGCGGCGGCGACGACCGCGAGCACCCTCGCCCCCCGGGGCACCTCACCGCCGGGCAGTGTCACGTTCTCGACCGCGACCCTCGCCGTGAAGGGAATCGGCGCTTCCAACCTCAGCAACTCGTCCATCGCCGTACGCGCGGACTCGTCCCCGCCCTCGCGCAGCGCGGCGAGCGCCCGCGGCCGGGGGAGCAGCCAGTACAGCGCGTTGCCGATCGCCTCGGCGAGCGGTTGCCACCCGCCGACCACGGCGAGCCCGAGCACCCCGAGCATCTCCGCCCGGGTGAGCCGGTCGTCGGCGGCGAACCGGGTCAGCGGGCTGGGCGCGGCGCTCGCACGGCGCTCGTCCAGGAACCGGCTCAGCTCCGACATCGCCGACCTGCCCAGCGCCGCCACCTGCGGCCCGGCGAGCGGATCCAGGTTGATCGAGGCCGCCTGGGCGAGCTGCTCGAAGACCTTCCTGTCGCTCTCCGCGAGTCCGAACAGCCGCAGGAAGACCGAGGTGGACAGCGGGCTCCCGATCTGCCTGACCGCGTCGACCACGGTCTCGCCCGCGAGCCGTTCGAGAAGGTCGTCCACGTCGGCGGCGATCCCCCCGGCCACCGACGCGATCGCCGCGGGGCCGAGCAGCAGCAGTCCCGGCGCGCGCAGCCGCGTGTGGTCGGGCGGGTCCGTGGTGAGCATCGACGGCGGCAACTCCTCGCCGCGCGCCCGCCCCTGCTGCCCGGCGCTCGCCGAGAACCTCCGGTCACGCAGTACGGCGGCGCAGTCGGCGTGCCCGGTCACCAGCCACAGCCGCGACATCACGTCGTGGTGGACGGGGGCACGGGAACGCAGCCAGTCGTAGGCCGGATAGGGATCGGCCCGTCCCGCGGGGGAGAAGGGATGGGGGAGGTGGGCGGGGAGACGGATCTGAGTGCCTGCCGTCACGCGTCGGTTCCCTTGCTGTCGCTTGCCTGATCAGCCGCTTTCCCGATCGACGGCCCGTCTGGTCAACGGCCTGCCCGGTCAAGCGCCTGGACGGGATCCCCCACCTGGACGAGCCGCCGCCTGGATGGGATCACTCACCTGGACGAACCACCTTGTCTGGACGAACCACCTGCCTTGGCGGGATCACCCGCCGGGACGCGTCCCCCACCTGAACGCGTCCCCACCCGAACGGATCAATCTGAACGGATCAATCTGGACGGGTCACCGCACGCGCGCGGTGCGCCAGCCGAACGTCAACGCGGTGAGCAGCAGGCCGCCGACCGCCCACAGCCCCAGAACGAGCGCGATGCGGCCGAGCTCCCAGCTGCCCGCCGGCTCCACGACCGTGAAACTGTCCGGCAGGAACACCGAACGGAACCCCTGCGCCATCCACTTCACCGGGAACAGCGCGGCCGTGTTCTGCATCCACGCGGGAAGCTGGTGGAAGGGGTAGAAGACCCCGGAGATGAACTGCAGCACCATGAACACCGGCGTCACGATCGCCGCGGCCGAGCGGCTGTTCGGGATCGCCGCGCTGTAGGCGATCCCGGTGAGCGCGCAGGTTACGGTGCCCAGCGTCAGCACCCAGGCGAGGGTGAACCAGCGCTGCGCGGTGCTGGGCAGCGGCAGCCCGAACGCGGTCACCGCGATGCCCAGCAGCAGCACCATCTCCACCACGGTGGTCACCACGACCTTCACCAGCTTGCCGATGAAGTAGGCGGCCTTGGGCATCGGCGTCATCGCGAGCCTGCTGATAAGGCCGGTGTCCCGCTCGATCGCGATGTTGATGGCGAGCCCGGAGAAGGCGGTGCTCATCACACCGGCGGCGACGATGCCCGCCATGAAGACCTGCCGGAAGTCGGTCTCGGTGCCCTGCACCTTGCCGGTGAAGATCGCACCGAACACCACCAGCAGGATCACCGGGAAGAACAGGGTGAAGACGAGCGACTGCCTGTTGCGGAAGAACGACTTCAGCTCGACCGACGACCGGGCGGCACTGGCCCGCCACAGGTCGGGCAGAAAACCGCGACCTGGCGCGTGGACGGATTCCATGACGCTCACGTGTTCTCCTCCGGCTGCTCGCGATGCCGGTCGATGAGGTTGAGGTAGATCTCTTCCAGGGTGAGCCGGTGCACGATCAGGTCGGGCAGCTCCGTTCCGGCCCAGGCGCCGAGCAGGCTCACCAGCCGGGTCGGCTCCGAGGTCAGCACGGTGACCGGGTCGCCCGCGCCCGTCGGACCCGGTTCGAGCACCGCACCCCGGGGCAGGTCGGGAAGCTCCCGGCCGGCGAGTGACTCGGAACGCCGGAACGACACGGTGGCCGGGGTCGTCGCCCGCCCGCCCAGCTCGCTCGGCGGCCCGCAGGCCACCAGGCGCCCTCCCGCGATCACCCCCACCCGGGTGGCGAGCGTCTCGGCCTCGTCCAGATAGTGGGTCGTCAGCACCGTCGTGCAGCCGCGCCCGGAGAAGAACCGCACCAGATCCCACGCCTCGCGGCGGGCGACCGGGTCGAGCCCGGTGGTGGGCTCGTCAAGGAAGATCAACTCAGGGTCGCCGATCACGCCGACCGCCACGTCCAGGCGGCGCTGCTGGCCGCCGGAGAGTTCCGTGGTCTTCTTCTTCTCGTACGTTCCCAGGCCGACCATGTCGAGCACCTGCGTGGGCGGCAGCGGCCTGGGGTACATGGCGGCGAAATGCCGCACCACCTCACCCACGGTGAGATCGGGGTAGGAGCCGGTGGACTGGCCGACCACCCCGATACGCGCCCGCCATTCCCGACGGTCCCTGGCCGGATCCTGGCCGAGGACCTGTACGTCTCCACCGCTCCGCCGCCGTACTCCCGTGAGGATCTCCACGGTCGTGGTCTTCCCCGCGCCGTTCGGCCCGAGCAAGGCGAACACCTCGCCGGGGTGCACCCGCAGGCTCAGATCGGTGAGCACCGTGTGCTCTCCGTAGCGCTTGTTCAGGCCGGTGACGGCGACCGGATCTTTTTCCGCGGCGGCGGAAGCCATCGACTTATTCCTCCGATGGAGACGTTGACGGGAACGGCATGGCGATTTTAAAAACGGCGCCGGAAATTATGCCGGAATTGCGCCGGGAATCAGGTGCAGCAGCAGCAGGGGCAGCAGCAGTAGTAGCAGGCGGCCGCGTCGGCGGCGCCGGCCGCGATGTCGGACAGGTCCCCCTCGCTGAGCTCGGCGGCGTCGACCACCGGCGTCTCAGGGATGTGGAACTCGAACTGCCCGGTCGCCAGGCCCACCTCCCACAGCCCCACCTGGACGTCCAGGTTGCCCTCCTCGTGCCCCTCGGGGATGTGCCGCACGATGACGATCTCGGCGCCCTCCGGAACGACCAGCCCGGACTCGGCCAGCGCGGAACGCGGGTCGGCGTTCAGCCGGGCCGCGTACTCCTCGTCCGACCAGGCGGTGATGAGCGTACGGGTGTAGGCGTTGATGAACTCCGCGCGCTCCTGCGGTTCGAGAGCCATGCGATTCTCCCTCTCGGGTGTTTGCCGCTGCTTTCTGCATCGGCAACTGAAATGGACTGTCGCATGCTCGGCGGCGCTTACCAAGACTTAACTTGTGTGCCATTCATGTAAGTATTGATACCTTCTTCTGTGCGGTGTTACATTAGCAGCATCCCACAGTACGGATGGAATCATCAACAATACTCAATACGTATATCCGGCACCCGTGAATACGTAATGCGGATACTTAAGCACGTTGAACGGAGGCGTCGGTGACCACCACAGGCACGCGGTTTCCCCCCGGCCCGGCCGGCCCCGTGGACATGGGACGCATGCGCAGCGACCCGCTGGGGTTCGTGACCGGCCTGGCCCGCCGGTACGGCGACGTCACCGCCCACCACGCGAACGGCGAGACCGTCCTCATGGCGCACCGCCCGGACCTCGCCCGGCACATCCTCAAGGACAACGTCGGCAACTACACGAAGAAGAACACGCCGGACGACCACATGCTGCGCCCGCTGCTCGGAAACGGCCTGCTCACCAGCACCGGCGCGGAATGGTCACGTCAGCGCAAGCTGTGCGCCCCCGCCTTCCGCCGAGGCGCGGTCGCCTCCTTCGACGAGATCATCACCGACGAGACCGCCGCCCTGCTGGACCGCTGGCGCGGCCCCGCCGAGACTGGCGCCCCCCAGCCGATCGACCACCAGCTCACCTCGCTCACCCTGTCGATCCTGACCCGCGCGGTGCTCGACGTGGACCTCGGCGGGACGGGCGACGGGTTCGGCCGGGCGGTGGACGACGTCAACCGCTTCATCGGCCACTACGTACCCGACCCCGACCCCGACCCCGCCGACACCGTCCGCAGGCAGCGGGGTTACGTACGCGCCCGTGCCCTCCTCGACATGATCACGCGTACCGTGATCGCCGCCCGCCGCGCCTCTCCCCAGGACCCCCAGGCCGTCGGCACCCTGCTCGACACCATGCTCGGCTCCCTGTCCGACACCGACCTGCGCGACCAGGTGCTGACCCTGATCATGGCGGGCCACGAGACCACCGCCAAGGCCCTGACCTGGACCCTCTACCTCCTGGACCGCCACCCCGAGGAGGCGGAACGGATCCGCGCCGAGGTCGACCACGTGCTGGGCGGCCGCCGGCCCACGGCCGCGGACCTGCTCGACCTGCCCCTGTGCGGCCGGGCCGTGCAGGAGGCGATGCGCCTGTACCCGCCGGTCTGGCTGATCTCCCGACGCGCGACCGGTCACGACGAGCTCGACGGCCATCCGGTGGCGCCCGGCACACTGGTGTGCGTCAGCCAGTGGGTCCTGCACCGCGATCCTCGCTACTGGGACCGCCCGGATGCGTACGTACCCGACCGCTTCGACGGCGCCGACCTGCCGAGCCACCTGTATCTGCCGTTCGGCGGCGGCGAGCGCGTCTGCATCGGCCGGCACCTGGCGCTCACCGAGGCGACGCTGGTCCTCGCGATGCTGGCCCAGTCGGTACGGCTCACGCTGGAACCCGGCTTCCCGGTGGAGCCCGAGGCGCTGGTGACGCTACGGCCGAAGCACGGCATGCGCATGACCGTGAGCCCCCGATGACCACCGCCCCCACCCCTCCGCCACCGGCCACCGCTGCTCATCTGACCGACAACGGCCACGACACCGCACGGCCGGTCCCCATCCGGAAAGACCCCGCCACTCCCGCACCGAACGCCGGTTCGTACAACCCCGCCGCCACCACGGCGGGTGGGATGGCAGGAGAGCTGGCGCGGTTGGAGGCTCAGGCGGCGCTCTCGTTCGACGAGGAGCTGAGCCTGCTGCGCGAGCTGGGCCTGACCGCGTCGAACGGCCCGCTCGTCGAGGTCGGCGCGGGCTCTGGCGCGATCACCCGGCGGCTGAGTCAGGCGATGCCCGACCTGTCGCTCGTCGCCGTGGACATCGACCCCGACCTGCTCGCCCACGCCGAGGGCGCCGGTGCCGAACTCGTCGTCGCCGACGCCGCCGACCTGCCGCTGGAAACGGCGAGCGCGGGATACGTACTCCTCAGGTACGTCCTTCAGCATCTTTCCGACCCCGCACCCGCCCTCGCGGAGGCTCGCAGGATCCTCCGCCCCGGTGGCCGGATCCTGGTCACCGAGGTGGACGCCTCCTGCTGGGGCCTGGCGGACCCGACCTATCCGGAGCTGGCCGGGATCCACGCCAAGATGGCGGCGACCCAGCAGGCCGCCGGTGGCGACCGTACGATCGGCCGCCGTCTCACCCGCCTGTTACGTGACACCGGCTTCACGGAGGTCGCCCTTCGCCCGTTCGCCACGACCAACGACACCCGACCGACGGATGACTTCGCCCCCCACCTCGGCCCGGGACGGCTGCAGCCGCTTCTCGCGGCCGGTGTGCTGTCGCTTCGAGAGTTCGCCCTCGCCGCCGACCGCTGGAACCGGTTCCGCGCAGATCCCAACGCCTGGGTGATGCTCCTCGGGTTCACCGCAGCCGGTACCGCCCCCGACGCGCCCGCAGACGGCCGTCGCCCCACCGAAGGAATCCAGTGAGCACCAACGTCAAGATCTTCATCACCATTTTCTGCTACATCAGCGGCGTGATGGGCCTCGTCACCGCCGTCTTCCAGGCGAGCAGCACCCCCGCCAACACTCCGGGAGCGATAGGCGCCGGGGTGATCGGCGGCATCTTTCTGGTGGCCGGCATCGCCCTGAGCCGCAAACCTCGCTACTAGGAAGGTCTGACGGCTCGGCAGGGCTCGGTAGGGTGCTGCCGGAGCATGAGGCACGCGACGGCGGCGTCCGCAGAGCAGCGGTCGGCGAGCAGCGCCCGCCGGGTGGCGCCCGCCGAGCAGCGGTCGGCGAGCCGGTCGAAGCGGGTCGCGACGGCCCGCCGCCGCTTGAGCACGCCGAAGCGGCGTTCCGCCTGGCCGTGCGGCGTGTCCGGATCGGCGGACGACGGAGCCCGAGGGGCCGCTCGACGGCCCGCACGTCATTCGATGGAGGAGCCCGCTCCTTCATCGAATGACCTCGGCGCCGCGGACGTGGGGGCGCAGCCGTGGGTCACGAAGTAGATCTCGGCGGAGATCGATCCGCTCGGGGCGGAAAGGTCGTGAAAGTCACGGGTCACGGCCGTGCCGAAGGTGCCCGGGTACGCCTCCAGGATGGCCGCGTTGACCCTGGAGGCGAGCTGAACGCCGTCCCTGGCACCGTCGTCGGAGCCGAAGGTGAGAAGCATGCCGACGCGCCGTCCGGCGAGTTTCTCCCGGTGCCTGCGTAATTCCTGGCGGACCTGTGCGGCCAGTACACCGTCACCGGCGCCGGGGGTGACCCGGAACGAGAGCGTGACCGGTTTCGCTCGCACGCCTCCGACGAGGCCGGTGCAGGGGGACGGCGAAGGGGCGGGCCGGGCGGGACTCTTCTCTTCGGATTCCTTCTTGCCCGGCTTCTTCTCCTCCTTGGAATCTTCGGTCCGGAGCTCTCCTCCCGACGTCTCCCCCGAGGTCTCCTCCGAGGGCTTCTCGGCGGAAAGCCCTTCCGCCGGTGACTCTTCTGCCGGTGGCTCTTCGCTCGGAGGTCGGGTCGAGTCGGGCGGGGACTGGAAGGGGTCCGGTTGGAACCGGGTGCCGTCCGTCATGAGGTCGGCGGGGGAGGGGGGCGGCGCCTGCGCGCCCAGCATGATGATCGTGAGTCCGAGCAGCAGGTCGGCGAAGAGCCAACCGGCCAACAGGGTCGTGGTGGAGGTTCTTCGGCGGGTGGTCATCGCGAGGTTCGGACTTTCCGCTGCGAGTCCGGCTCGTCGTCGCCGCTGTCGTCCGTTCCGCCGGTGCCGGTGCCGGTGCCGGTGCGAGTGTCAGTGTCGCTGTCGTCGGTGCCGGTGACCGTCTCGATGGTGGTGTCGATCCGGGAGGCGTGTGTCCCGGCGACGGCGGACCAGCTCTCCAGGGCCTCCCGGATCTCCGTACCGGCGCCCTCGAAGGTCCGGTGAAGCTCCCTGGCCGTACCCGCGATGGTGTCGGTGACCCGTGCGCCGAGCTGGTCGACCGCCTTCTCCGTCGAGGAGCCGACGGAATCGATCGAGATGGCCGCGCGGTCGACGGCGTGGCCGATACCCGCCGTCACACCGACCAGCTCGTTGATCCGGAGATCCAGAGCGGAGACGCTGCCCTGGACCGACGTGATGGACCGTACGAGTTCCTCGTTGAACGCCTGGCGCATGTCGAGGGCGGTCCGGGAGACGGTCGTCGACAACCGGTTCCCGACGTCGGTGACGGCCTGACCGGCCGTGGATCCTGCGGTGTCGATCACAGCCGAGAAGCGGGCCACCGCCGCGGCGAGGTCGTCACAGGTGCTGTTGACGGCTGCCAGGTGCCCGCCCAGGTGCTCGACGGCGTCGCGCACGTCGATCGCGCTACCGGCCAGTGCGTCCGTGGTCTTACGGGTGGCCTCCAGGGTGAGGGTGAGCGCCTCGACCAGCTCGGTGTGCACCTTGCGCGCCGTGGTCCCGACGAAGCCGATGTCGGCCGCAGCCTTGCTGAGTTCGGCGCCGAACCGCTCCGGTGCGGAGAGGCGGACCTGTCCGAGCACCAGGCTCGCCCCGGTCAGCGCCCCGCGGAGCCGGACGCGGAGGGCACGCAGCTCCTGCTCCGAGGCGTCCTCCCTGGTGTTCCGGGTGACGTTCTCGAACACGGTCCAGCAGATGAGGCAGAAGATGGCCGCGAGGGTACAGAGCGCGATGTTGTCGAATTTGAAGAATGCGGGCAACCGGCCGCCGAAGCCCTGCTGCCACATCTCCAGGAAGGGGCGCCGAGCCGCCTCCAGGCCACCGGCCGCGAGGAGGTCGCCGTAGGCGCCGGTCGCCATCATCAGGCCGAGCCAGGTGATGAAGATCGGTACGAAGACGAGGGCGGGACCGACGGCGCCGCCGAGCCCACGTCGCCATCCCGGCCTCCTCGGAGAGGACGTGGTCTCCGCCGGTTCCCCGTCCACCAGGATGGTGTCGTCGGGGGAGAAGGCGGCGAACAGGTCGACCTCACACCAGTGCCCGGCCCTGTCGGGATCGGCGACCGCGTCCGCGAGATCACGTAGCTGGTCCCGCCGGGCCGCCAGGTGGGGGTGATCGGCGAGTTCGCGAAGCTCGCAGGCGGTCTCCAGATCCGTCACGGACAACCGACATCCTCTCCTGATGGCGTTGAGTGCCTTCTCGGTAATCCGGATGGACCGATTCACGCCTCCGGGAGAGTGATCATTTTGGCATACGGCGCGCATGTCGGCGGAGGAAACGGTTCGTCCCGGAGGAGAGCACGCCGGACCGACGGCGTGCTCTCGTCCGGACGCGGCCGGCGCCGTGCGGTGAACATCGAGCGCGGGCGTGGAGAACCCGATTCGCGGTACCGGGTGAAAGGGGGTGACGGACCGAGGAACCCGGATCGAGGAACCCGGATCGAGGAACGGAGCTCACGCTTGAATGTGGAGACGGATCTGGACGACGCGGAGGTGATCAAGCATGCCCGGCGTGATCCCGCCGCGTTCTCGGTGCTGTTCGACCGGCACGCCCCCGCCCTGCACCGCTATGTGACGCGGCGCCTGGGGGACTCGGTGGCCGACGACATCGTCTCCGAGACGTTCCTCACCGCTTTGCGGCGGCTCGGGCGCTACGACACCGACTATCCCAATGCCCGCCCCTGGTTGTACGGCATCGCGGCCAACCTCATCGGCAAGCACCGCCGTGCCGAGGTCAGGGCGTACCTCTCGCTGGCCAGGACCGGGGTGGACGAGGTCGCCGAGAGTTACGCCGACCGGGTGGAGGCCCGGGTGACGGCGTCGGCGGCGCAGCGCGATCTGGTGAGGGCGCTCGCCACGCTGTCGCCGAAAGACCGCGAGGTGCTGTTGATGATCGCCTGGGCGGACTTCAGCTACGAGGAGACGGCGCGGGCACTCGGCGTGCCCGTCGGCACGGTGCGCTCGCGCCTGCACCGTGCCAGGAGAAAGACCCGTGAGGCCCTGGGCGGGGTCGACCCGTCCGCTGTTTCGGATGTCGTGAATATCTCGGATACCGCCGATGTCTCGGACGTATCGGATGTCTCGGAGGAGGAGACCGGCCGTGGATGACCTGAAGCTGCTGAGTGAGCTGCGGGCGGACGCGCCCGAACCCGACGCCGACCGCCTGCGCGCGCTGCGGGCGCGTTCCCTGCGGCCCCGCCGCCGGTTCCGTCCCGTACTCTCGCTGCCGATGGTCACGACGGCGGCGATGACGGCCGTCGCGGCGATCGCGGCGGTGGTCGTGGTGGTGAACGACGACGGCCGGTCGGTCGTGTCGCCGCCCGCGATCGTGGAGGTGACGCCGGTGAGCGCGCAGGTCATGCTGCGACAGGCGGCGCTGACGGCCGAGAAGCGCCGGCCCGAGGACACCCCGCCCCGTCCCGACCAGTGGCTGTACCGCAAGAGCGTCGTCAGGCAGCCCGCCGACGGCGCGGTCGAGACGCAGGAGTACTGGACCCGCTACGACGGCACCGAGCAGGCGACCCGGCTGGGTTCGGGCCCGATGGAGAGGCGGACCGTCGAGCCCGACCCGGATGACGACGACCTGTCCCCCCAGCAGTACGCGGCGAGGCTGGCCAAACTGCCCACCGACCCGGACGAACTGCTCGCCCACGTCAAGGGCGACCTGCACTGGAGGGACAAGCCGGTCGAGGAGCGCGGTCTCCACGAGCACCCGGACGCACGGGCGTTCCGAGTGCTGTCGCTCTACCTCGGCCAGGAGGAGTACATGCCGCCCAAGCTGGAGGCCGCGATCTTCCGCGCCCTCGCCAGGATCCCGGGAGTCCGGGTGGACCTCGGCGTACGCGACGCGGTGGGCAGGTCGGGCATGGGCATCGCCTACGAGGCGGACTCTCCAGGCTCCGGCACGCGGCGCGACGAGAACGGCGAGGTCGTCGAACGCTCCTACGTCGTCCTCGACAGCACGACCTACAACCACCTCGGCTCGCGGACGGAATACCTGCGGGACTACCTCATCAACGGCGAGGTGGCCTTCCAGAAGGGGAGCGTCTTCGCGACCGCCGAGGTCGCGGCGGGAGTCGTCGACGAACCCGGACAGCTCCCTTAGGGATTCGACACCCGGGGGATCGGGAACCACCGGGTGTCGTCCACGAGATGCCACGGCCCCGCGACCGGTCGATCACTGGGCGCGGGGCTATGGCATCAGTAGGCGTCGCGGCGCAGCGTGAACCAGAAGGTCGGCACCGAGTTGGTGCCCGGTGTGACGTCGAGTAGTTCCCAGCCGGTGAACCTGGCGCGGAGCTCGTCGGCTGTGACGCCCGCCGCCCACGACGTGACCTCAGGGATCGGATTGCCGAGCGGCTCGGGGCCGTACCCGAACATCAGCAACCGTGCTCCGGGAGCGGCGCGGTGGGTGAGCCCGGCGGCGTAGGCGTCGCGGCGGTGCAGCGGGATCCCGCAGTAGCAGCTCAGGTCGAAGAACAGGTCGAAGGGGCCCGGCACGTCCAGCTCGTCGAGGCGGGTGGCGTCTCCGTGCAGCAGCCGTACCGCCACCGCCGCCTCCGCGGCCTTCTTCCTGGCCTGGTCGACGGCGCGGTCGACCAGGTCGACGGCCGCCACCTCCCAGCCGTGCCGTGCGAGGTAGACGGCGTTGGTCCCCGTGCCGCAGCCGAGTTCGAGGGCGCGGCCGGGTGGCAGCGCGCCGTGCCCCTCTACCAGGGCGACCAGCTCGGGCGGCGTCACGCCGGTGTCCCACGGTGGTTTGCCGGTGCGGTAGTAGCGCTCCAGCGCGCGGTGGACGGACTCCTCCTCCGGGTCTCGCCGCGTCGAGGCCGGGTCCGGTTCCGTCGCCCGGGGGGTGCTGTGCCGGTCCATCGTCTCCTCCAAGAATTTAGAGTTGAACTCTAGTGACATACTCTAGAGATATACTCGCAATATGGACAGAGTCAAGCGACCGGATCAGCGGGCCGAGCGCTCACGCCGCACCCGTGGAAAGGTCATCGAGGCGGCTCGCGAGCTGTTCGTCGCGCAGGGTTACGGGGCGACGAGCCTGCAGGAGGTCGCGGACCGGGCGGGCGTGGCCGTCCAGACGGTCTACTTCGTCTTCCACAACAAGCGCACGCTGTTCAAGGACGTCGTCGACACATCCATAGCCGGGGACACCGAGCCGGTCGCCACCATGGATCGCGAGTGGTTTCGCGCCGCGTGCGCCGAACCCACCGCGGCCGGGCAATTGCGCGCGCACGTCCACGGCACCGGCGAGATCCTGGGCAGGGTCGCTCCGATCATGCCGCTGATCGCGGCCGCCGCGGCCACCGACCCCGAGATCGCCGCACAGTGGCCGGACGGCCCCGACCCGCGTTACACCGTGCAGCATGCGGCGGCCGAAGCCCTGGTCGGCAAGCCCGACGCCCGTCCCGGCCTCTCCGCCGAGATGGCGGCGGACCTGCTGTTCGGCCTGCTCAGCCCGCAGCTCTACCTGATCTTCGTCCGCGACCGGGACTGGTCACCGGACACCTGGGAAGAGTGGGCACGCACCACCCTGACCTCCCAACTCTGCGCCGACCCCGGCTAAGCGGACGTGAGCAGCACGTCCGGCGGATCCCGCAGGATCGACGCCTCAAAAGGAGGAGGCGCGGAGCACGGCGGATCGCGGGCGCCTACCTGGATACCGCCGAGCGGGCAATCAACCGCAAAGGGCTCCTACCGCTCATCGAGGATCGTCGGCCCACATGGCGGCGGTAAATAAGGAAGAAGAAGGCGATATGCCGGTGCTAGCCTTCCGGGGTCGGCCGCGGGACTTCGGTGCGACTTCCGGGACCCGCCTTTGAAGCGATGATTCGCAGCTCGTGCCCCCACTCCCCGGCCGACCCCGTGCACACCCCCGGAGGCGGAGATGGAGACCAGCGCGGATCTGATCGCCGCCGAGGACGTCCTGCTGTTCGTGAACGCGGCGATCACCGCCACCGGCCAGCGGGAGTTCCACTCGGGCGCGGAGGAGCAGGGTCTTTCGCTGGACTTCCTGCACGACTACCTGCTGGGGAACTACCGCGACCTGTACGCGGCCACCCTCGCCCTGGACGTCAACGACCACAACGCCGTACTGATCGCGAGAAACCTGCTGGTCACGGCGGGGGAGGCGGACCTGGAGCAGCGTCGGGCCGAGGGGCGCCTGATCGCCCGGAGGCTCGCCCTGCTGCCACCGCCTCGGGTGTACGGGCTGTTTGCGGCGCTGCGCCGCGCCAGGGTGAACAACCGGCGCACCAGGGCGATCATGCGAGAGTGGCTGGCCGCCCGGTCGGATCTCGCGTTCGACGCGGTGAAGTACCGGGGTGCCGTCAAGAGCGCCGTCCGTCACGCTCACCTGAGCCCTGAGGGGGAGCTGGGGCCGTTTCTGTTCACGCCGCACCGGCAGGCCGCCTACACCACACCGATCCTGGAGACCTGGCGGCGGGCCCACTACGAGCAGGCGGCGCTGTACGAGCTGCCCTACACGGTCGCGGAGGGGTTCACGGCGAAGCATCGCGTCGCCCGCGCCACCTTCCTGGAGCGCATCGCGCCCAGGCTCACCCGGCTGGAGCGGCTACGCCTGCAGGAGTCGGCGCACGCCCTGAAGGTCGACGCGGTGCGTGCCGACCTCACCACGATGCCGCTGACCCGGCTGGCGTCGTACGTGCTCGCCCTCTCGGCAGAGGATCGCGTGCGCCGCCGCGCGGAGTTGACGGCGGCGCTGCGTGCGGCCGCCCGCCGGGCCGCGGGCGACGAGGCCGGGAGCTGGGGCGCGACGGTCGCCGTCCTCGACGACAGCTTCTCCGCGTACGGCTCGGGGCAGAAGCGCCGTCGCCCGCTCGCCGTCGCGCTCGCCTGCCACTTCCTGCTGGAGGCGCTGTCCGCCGAGTACACGCCGCTGTGGCTGTCGGGTCGTACGGACGCGCTGCTCGTCAATCCGTACGGGGCGACACCGCTCGGCGAGCGCATCCTCGACGGCCTCGAACGCGGACCCGGCCGCCTCGTCATCGTCTCCGACGGATGGGACAACTCACCGCCGGGGCTCGCGGGAGAGGTACTGCGGATCTGGCGCACCCGGCTCGACCCGGACCACACCTGCGCCGTCGTACACCTCAACCCGGTGTACGACGCCGCCGACTTCGACGTACGGCGGCTGGCGCCCACCGTCCCGACCGCCGGGATCCGTGACGCCGAGAACCTGGTCGCCCTGGTGGAGCTGGCCCGGTTCGCGGAGGGACGCACCGGGATCGGCGAGCTGCGAGCCCATCTGGCGCGCCGCGTCGAGCGGTTCCTGCGGGAGGACGCGTGAGGTCGTGAGCGGTTCCCGCAGGAAGACGCGTGACGGAACCTGACCGCCCGGTGTGCGGCGTCGAGCGGTTCCCGTAGGAGGACATGTGACGGATCTCGCCCTCACCGGGCTCACCACCCGCCCCGCGCAGGCATGGGGTGGCGTACGGCTCGTCCCGCTGGTCAGGGAGGAGCCGATCGAGGACCTGCGGCTCGACGCACGCCTCTACGACGCGGAACTCGGCGTCGTCGAGGTGGGTCCGCGGACCGAGTACTTCTCCTACATCCCGCACGGGTTCGTGGCGACCTGGACGGATGACGGCACCCCCGCCTCGGCGTACGGAACGCAGCTTCGGGGGCCACGGGAGCGTGATCGCCCGCCCGGCCGGATGCCGCTGCGCTTCCACCGCCGGATGGCCCGCAGAACCGACAGGAACCGGCTGCGCTTCCTGCCCCTGCACCTGGCGCTCGAAGGGTATCTGGCGCTGCACTTCGGCGGGCCGGAGATCGTGTGGGAGGAATGGTCGCACCGTGCGATCAGCCGCGGGCTCTCGCCTCGCGTCGAGGAGGCGTACACGGGCGCGCAGGTCAGCGGCCTGGAGGACGCCCTTCGCGTCTTCGAGATCCACCGCGGCCAGTGCGGCGTCCTCGTCTACGTCGCGGACGCGCTCGCCGCCGCGTTCGTGGTGCCGCACCCCGACGACTACCGCGCCCTGCACACCACCCTCGTCCACGACCTGTACGGCGAGCTGATCTACCACTACGCGCTGCTCAGCGGTCCGGTGGCCGACTTCCGCGCCCGCATCGAGGACGCGACGGTGCACTCGCTCGCCGACCTGCGCGCGGGGGCCCGCCGGCAGCAGCAGGAGTGGGCGGCCTTCCACGACCGGGTCATGGCGGGCGCGCTGCTGGGCACGGACTACACCTACCAGCGCGTCTACCAGATGGGCGGGTATCGCCTGTCACGCTTCCTGCCGCCCTTCGAACGCCGGCGTGAGAACCACATCGGCGAGCTCATCACCGACGGCGCCGGCCGACTCGCGTACCTCAAGACGTTCCGCCTGTCGGAGAACCAGGTCCGGCGCGGTCACCTGCTGACCAGCCTCGCCGCCGCGGGCTGGAGCGTGGCCGACACCGCCGTCTCGCTCGGCGTGACCGAACACGAACTCGGCCTGCGCGTCGAGGCCGCGGGCTTCGGCCACCTCCTCCGCCAGGACGTCCTCGACCACTACCGCGCCCAGGCCCGCCGCGCCCGCCCCTGACCGTGATCGAGGCCGGCACGGCATCTCGGGAGAACTCGTACTCGATTGGCCGGTCAGTGTGGTGAGCCGATCGATGAATCCGCGCTGTTCGACCGCGTGTTCCCCTACCTGATCGACGCCTCAGCGACACCCTGGAAACTTATAGGTTGTCGAAATCGCAACCAAATAGTTCTAATTGCCTAGGTTCTCTTCAAATCGATGGAGGAATTTTCGCATGGCAGGACACGAGGGATCCACCACGTCGCGTCACAACCGCCTCACCCGACGTTTATCGGCGGTAGCACTTTCCTTGACGCTCGGCGGACTCGCCTCGCTGGCATGGGCGCCGCCGGCATCGGCCGCGAGTCAGTCGATTCCGGGTGTCATCGGGACCGTGACTCCAACCCTCTCCCAACTCTGCACAAGCTCAACCATGCAGTACGGGTCTTTGTACTATACCGAGTCGGAAATCCCGGGTCGGGAAATCGGCGGCTCCTACTCTGCGGGAAGGGGTAAATGCCTGCAAAAAAATCCGATCACCAGCAAGTCCAGGTTCCGCAGCTTCCACGTTTGCAACAGCAACGGTGTCTGTGGCCCGGAGATCTATCTCTAGACTTCTGGGCCGGGAATTCTGAGCTCACTTGGCCTGCTGATCGATCGCAGGCAGGCTCGGACACTCGGGCTGGAGTTCGGGCAGGTGCTTGTACGGCGTCGTCCGTGACACGCCCGGCAGTCGCCGAGCACGAGCCGCCATCTCCGCGTCCATAGCGGGTGGTCGGCCGAGGTGCTGTCCGCGGGCCCGGGCGGCAAGATTTCCTGGCCCGTCCTGACAGCCTCATCGCCTCCCGAGGGGCAGGCCGGTGAGCATCACCATGGGCCTGGCCTCAGCTCAAACACCGGGACCCGAGGCCGGGCCCACTGATCGTCGAAGAATTCCCCCGAGGAGCTGGATCCCGCCATGAGGGCGGCGGTTGGGGTCGCGGACAGGTGCGAAGAGAGCGATCAGAACGCGATGGCCGGGTGCCCGTCATGAGGCCGGAAGCCCGGCCTCACTTCGCGGTTCTTACTCGACCACGCGCCACTCACCGTAGTCGGGCCGTCGATCCCGGCCACCGGCGGCGACACGCACTTGGCCATTGACAGTCACAACGCGCCTCCACTCGAAGGCAGCTGATTTCTGTCGGCCATCGCTGTTAAATGGTCATGTAGTTCAGCATGTCGGAGCTGATAGAACGGGCCGACCGCGCGTAGCAGGCCGAGCTGGTGCATTTCATCGAAGAACCTCACCGTGCGCACCGGCAGCTCGCCCGAGACGGCCAAGAATATGAACGTGATCCGGGACGTCAACCAGACATGCTGTGACCGCTGTGTCAGACCGGCACTGCATCCGACTATGAGCCCCAGCCCAATGTCACTCCAGATGTCTCGCGGCCCGGGGAAATATGAGAGCACCCACTCCGAGGAGATCGCCAAAACCGCCCCAAAAACCAGTGCTCCCATCAGTTGAAGTCCTACTAAAGACCGGTTGATCTTCCAGGCGGACAGGGGGGTGAGAGCGTTGGTGAACTGCGGAAGCCGATCCTCCGGCGCCTGGCCGGAATCCTTTGGCGGGGACTTGTCATGCAGTGCGAGGCCAACCCAGATGGTGAGCGTAGAAGCCACGGCTGAGAAGATCCCGGCTCCGATCCCCTGAATGGCCGTCACCCCTGCCGCCAAAGGCAGGCTCATCGTGAGAAATACGGGAGCAATGCGGCCACTGTTCTCGCGTAGCGCCGTGGTGACACGTCGCCAGATCTGTAGTCGCCTCAACTCCGGTGGCTCGGGCGTGTCGATCGATTTTCCGAACGCGAAGCCGAAACCGGCGACAAGTCCAAGTATCGGGCTCCCGGCCAGCGCGGCGGCGGCCGCGACAGGTAGTGCGTAAACAAGTACGACAACCAGCGAGACGACCCATTGAGGTGGCACTCTCAATCCGCCCTGCCGGGGTTGGTTTATCTGCCACCAGGCGAAATCGGGTGTTCCGCGTTCTGCGGCGTACGTCGCGAGCCGGACCAGCCACCGGCGTATCCGCTCGGCATCCCAGGCTTGTGGGATTTTCCGGCGAGTCGTCCCCGACAGCTTCTGGGCGATCAGCAACGCTTCGATGAGGTTGTCCATCAGGTGCGCGCGCAGCGCGGGAACATCGTCGCGGTAGACCGTGAACAGCGGGGTCGGGTCCCGGTCTTGGTCGACGTACACCGTTCGGATCAGCCACAGTCCCAACGCGGTCGAGGATATGGCCGCCAGAGCAGGCGTCGCGCCGGTCCGCAAAGCTCGCAGCAGCGTGCTCCAGGGCTGCGGGGGGTGAGGCGGGAGGCAGGTGGCCAGATAGTCGCCGACGACGTTGGGGATCAGCGTCTTGGGGGCGATGACAGCGGCGGCCCGGACCGCGCGTCGTGCGTTCACGAGGGCATCGGAATACTCGCCAGTGCGGGAGGTGATGATTACTTGATCCCGCGGGGCCAGGGTTCTGCCCAGCTGGGTGATCACTTTCGCGCGAGCGAGTTCGGGCAGCTCGTCCAGGCCGTCAAGAATGGCCAGGATATGACCACCCGAGGCTAATATTTCGGCGGCATCGCGGCCCTGCTCGGGCATTTTCGGAGCCAGGTAGTCATTCCGCAGGCGCTCTGCGATCCAATCGTGTAAGCGCGGATAGAGCTCCGTGTCCCAGTCGGCGACCGGCACCAACATCGGCACCGGCTCCGCCGGCTCGCGGGTGTCGATCAGTTGTACGAGGAGTTGAACGGCCAAGGTGGTCTTTCCTGTCCCGGCGCCGCCGGTGATGACCAGGCGACGGCGGGGCAGCCGGCGGAAGCGGGTGGCCAGCTCGGCGATGTCGTCGGATCGGCCGGTGAAGGACAGCTCACCCTCGGTGATCAGGTGCGGATGGTCCATGAGTTTGGTCCGCTGGGTGAGATGCCAGGGGACCGGAATCGGCGGATCGCCGAGAGACCGTTTCGCTATCTCGGTATTCCAGAAATCGACCACCAGCCCCGCCAGCCGCCCCTTGACCTGTGCGAGGTCCCCGGCGGCCGAGGTCGAGACGCGCGTGATCAGGCGGGTGACGTACCATCCCGCGAAGGCCAGCACCACGGTGACCACGATCCATGGCCTGCTCCACACGCCTGCGTTGAGCACTTGATTGACCGCCACGCTCAGGGCGACCGGAAGAAGGACCCCCGCCGACGACAACGCGGCGGACCGCAGCCCCGTACCCGTCATGTCATCATCTTGGCATTCCGTCGCCTTGAGAAAACCGCAAAGACAAAAACGACTGAATGCGAGAAAACCGACGTCCCACTCGATGACCCGCCCCGCCGTTCTCGCCGTTTGCGTCTTATACGGGGATGACTCTGGGGAGGCGGGGGCCGTCGTACCAGTCGGCCTTGTGCTTGCGCAGCAGCGCTTCGCCGTCGCGTTCCCAGGAGAAACGCCGCTTCTTGAGCAGCTTGCGGAAGACCTCGCTCGCCTTGCCGGGGTCCTTCGCGGCGAGGCGTTGCAGTATGCGGGGGCTGACGTCGTCGCCGCGCAGATATCCGCTGACCACCTCGCGATACCGGCCGCGGGCGATGAGCGCTGGGTCGGCGAAGACCTCCTGGAGCAGGTCGAAGTCCGGGTGGAAGCCGAGGCCGGGACGGAGGGGGCACCGATCAGCACCGAGCTCTTGGCTGATCCGGCGGTCAACCGTCGTGAAGGTCAGAGGTCAGGCGCCGCGGCGTTCTTCACAGCGGGTCCCTGCGGATAGTGCTTCAGCGTGACCTCGTCGTGCAGTCGTGTGCCCCTGCCGCCGAAGCCGACCAGAGTGCGGGTGATCGGCGTGGGGACATGGCTGATCAGCCGCGCTCCCTGGATCAGGCCCCACAGGCCCAGGCGGGTGTCGGGGATGAGCCGTTTGGCGGCGCCGACCGCGTAGGTGCGGCTGCGCCGTACATAGTCGCCGATCTCCCGCTCGTAGGCCGGGAACGCCCGGGTGTGGTCGCCGCGGGCCTCGGCCAGCTCGCCGGCCAGGACGTAGGCGCCCACGACGGCCAGGCTGGTGCTGCCGCCGACCGCGGGGCCCGGGCAGTAGCCGGCGTCGCCGACCAGGCTCACCCGTCCCCGGGACCAGGTGTCCATGCGCAGTTGGGTGATCGAGTCGAAGTAGAACGTCGAGGCGCGGTCCAGCTCCTCGCCGAGCAGGCGGGGCACCTCCCAGCCCAGCCCGGCGAAGTGTCGGCGCAGCAGTTCCTTCTGCCGGTCGACGTCCCGGTGGTGGTAGTCGAGCTCGGCGGCGGGGCGGAACAGGAAGACCGCGCGGGCGTCGTCCATGTGCGCCCCGCCGTACACGCCCACCATTCTGTTCACGCCCGTGATCCCGTCCATGCGGTCGCGCAGGCCCAGATAGTTGGGTATCGACATGACCGCCAGGTAGGCCCCGATCCAGGTGGAGAAGCGCGACTCCGGACCGAAGGTCAGGCGCCGGACGTTGGAGTGCAGTCCATCGGCCCCGATCACCAGGTCGAACCTGCGGGCGGGGCCTCGCTCGAAGGTGACGTCGAGGCCGTCGGCGTCCTCGGTCATGGAGGCGATGGAATCGCCGAAGAGGTATTCCACGTCGTGCCGGGTGGCGTCGTAGAGGATCTCCCCCAGGTCGTCCCGCATGATTTCGACGTGCCGGTCGGACACGATGCGCATCAGCTTGCCGACTTCCAGTTCGTGCGGCCGGTCGCTGTTTTCCGAGCGGAACGAGAGCCACTCGGTGCCGGTCTTCCTGGCCTGGACCGGCTTGGTCAGGCCCATCCTGTCGATGATGTCCATCGCCGGACGGAACAGGTCGACCGCGTGTCCGCCCGCTTTGCGCAGTGCGGGAGCCCGCTCGACCACGGTGACGGTGAAGCCGTAGCTGTTGAGCCAGTAGGCCAGAACAGGGCCGGCGATGCTGGCACCGGATATGAGGATCCGCATACGCCATCTCCCTACTTAACGGAAGGTAAGTCGATTACTTAACGATAGGTAAGCTGAATTTGAGGCGGAACGCAAGGTATTACTTAACGATAGGTAAGCGATACTCTTGGTTCCATGGCGAGGGCTTCGGACACCAAGATGCGCATCCAGGCGGTGGCCCGCGAGCTCTTCCTGGAGCAGGGTGTGCAGAACACCAGCCTGAAGCAGATCTCCGATCGGCTCGGCATCACCAAACCGGCCCTCTACTACCACTTCGAGTCGAGGGACGACCTGGTCAGAAGCATCATCCAGCCGCTCATAGACGAGCTGGAGACATTCGCGACCGAGCGTGAGCCCGGAGACGAGCGGCGGCTGCTCGAAGACTACTTCGAGCTCATCTGGCGGCATCGGGAGGTGTTCATGGTGATCCTGAACACGCCTGTCATGTTGGTCGAGCTCGATCTGATGGACCGGATGTGGGCGTGGCGCAAGCGACTGACCACCCTCCTGCTCGGCCCCACCCCCTCCACCGCCGCGCAGATCCACGCGACCGTGGCGCTCGGCGGCATATCGGACTGCGTGATGGAACACGCTGACCTTCCGTTCGACGAGGTCAAGACCGCCGCCGTGGAAGCCGCGCTGACCGTCCTCGCCATCTGAACCGGTGAGGGTCCTGCTGGGGCGGCCGAGTCATGTCTTCCGCGCGCACCACTGAGCCGCCGGTCTCGTTACCGCGCCCAGGCCCACCTCGCCGACCCTGATCGCGATCGGAGGCCGGCACGACACCGTGGGAGAACTCGTATCGGCCAAGGGGCGATGGCGGGGATATCCGCCCGGATGTTCGCCGACGTCAGCCGTGTTCCGAAACGGGGAAAGCCGCTTGCGGGTTCGTCGACTGCCGGTATGCCTCGATCACCTCTGCGGGGAGGCGGCCACGATCACCGATGGAGTATCCCCTGCTCTGGCTGATCGGGCCGCTGCCACCGCTGCCGGGCCTGATCAGCAAGGACCTCACCACCGACCCGGTGCACATGTACGCGGCGGTCATCCGGAACGTGAGCATGTGAGGTCCACGGTTGTTTCCGGGAAGCGCCCGTCTTGTACGACGACACACTTCCCGGGGTTCTGTGGTCAGACAGGGTTGTCGTAGTGGCCGTTCTTGATGCCGTTGATGAAGACGGTCCACTCGGTGCGGCTGAAGATGAGGGTGCCGCCGTCGCGGTTTTTGGTGTCGCGGACGGCGACGTCGTTGCCGACGAAGGCCGTCTCGACGCAACTTGCGCCGTCGGCGCTGAGGCTGCTCTTGCGCCAGCGCGCACCGGATAGGTTTGGCTGCATCGCGGTTCCTTCCGCTAATGATCTTCGCTTAGAGACGCGAGTAGCGCGGCTGTGTCGGCTGGACTGAGCGCTATCGCGCGAAGATGCTGACACATATGGTTATACATCTCGATATCCGATTCCTTCTCAAGGAATAGGTCGCCGGCCATGCTGTCGATGTAGACCACATCGAAGTCGTCCTCGGCGAACTTCAGGGCGATGAAGCTGCCGGGCATTCCTGGATGGGCTCCAGCGGAGAATGGGATGACCTGGACGGTGATGTGCGGGCGTCGAGCCTGCTGGGCCAGGTGCTTGAGTTGGGCACGCATGACAGAGACGCCGCCGACCTGCCGGAGCAGAGCGGCTTCGTCCAGAATCGCCCACAGGTGGAGAGGGGCGTCTCCCTCCAGAAGGGCTTGCCGCTGCAGCCGGGCGCTGACGCGATTCTCGATCTCTTCGTCGGTGGCGGCTGGCCGCACACCGCGGATCATCGCCCGGATGTAGTCCTCGGTCTGCAGCAGGCCGGGGATGAACAGCGACTCGTAGTTGATGGCCTGTTCGGCTTCTGCCTCCAGGCCGATGAGGGCGGTGTACTGGTCGGGGAGACTCGCCTCGAAGCTGTGGAGCCAGCCGCGCTGCTTGGCCTCCTTCTGCAATGCGACCAGGTCGGCGCGGCGGCTTCCGGTGGCGTTGTAGAGGTCAAGCAGCGCGTTGAGTGTCCGGAGTTGTGGCTTGGTCTTGGCCGTCTCGATTCGGTAGAGGGTTGCGAGGTTGAGGTCGGTCTTCTCGGTCACCTCGGCCTGGGTTAGTCCAGCCTCCTCGCGGAGGCGACGCAGTTCGGCTGCCAGGCGACGTAGGCGGACCGTGGGTGGCTGGCGCTTGGGCGACGACAGAGGCGCGATTCCGGTCATCTCCTCTTTCTCTCGCATCTTTAGCTCCTTTCTGGATCAAGCAGGCAATGTAAAAGCCCGGATTGCTTTTACTTTGTGTGATGGTGCATGCTCTCTCCGTAAGCATTCCAGGTGGGGTTCCCGCCGGAAGGCAAAACGAAGGATTTCCCCAGACGGCCGGGCGGACAATCTTCCCTCTCGGTGCGGCCCACCCCGTACCGGGTGCCCGCCCGGCCTCAGCGGTACGACCGGCGATACATCTGCGACGCTCCCCGGCCGTACTCCCGTAGGACCGGCGCCGTGCCCTCTCGTCCCCCGTGAGGGAGCGCGGCGTCCCCGGCCGCGAACGGCGCCGGTCCTATGTCCGACGTACTGACCAGGAGCCAGGGAAAATGACCGATGTCGCCAGCAGCACGCAGTACCTCAAACTCTCCGTCTTCCCCACCTCGCCCTACTACGCCCGGGTCCACGTCCGACGCGTACTGGAGAGCTGGCACCGGGACGACCTGATCGAGACCGCTCAGCTCCTCGTCTCCGAGCTGGTCTCCAACGCGATCACCGCGCACGCCGCGTGTCCCGAGGCCGCCAAGGCGATCCCGCACGCCGACCCGGACCAGATCTGGATGGACGTCTACCGGATGGGCGAGACCGTCGTGTTCCGCGTCTGGGACGCCAGCCCGCTCACCCCGGTCGTCCGCGATCCCCACCCCGACGACGAGAACGGCCGCGGCCTGCACCTCGTCGAGCTCCTCGCCACCGACTGGGGCTACTACCGCCCCACCCCCGGCGGCAAGATCGTCTGGTGCACCCTGGCGCTCCCACCTCCCGAAGAGCGGGAAGGAACGATCCAACCGCACCGATGAGAGAACGGCCTTCGCCGTTCGTCCTCCTGGCCCAGGACGAGAGGCTCGCCAGGATCGGAAAGCTCGCCTGTGGAGACCTCGCACCCGGTATGCATGAGGTCTCCGCGGCCGACCGCGCCGCTGTCGCGGCGATCCGGCTCTCCTACGTCAACAGGTGATCGACTTGGCCATCACGGCAGACCACATTCGCAGTGTCATCGGCGACTACCTCGACGCGTACCCCGAGGACAGGCAGAGCCTCGCCCCGGCCCTGGAACTGCTCGACGACGGCGCGGACATCACGACCCGCAAGGAGTTCCGCGGCCACGCGACCGCCGCCGCGATCCTCGCCGACCCCGACGGGCGGATCCTGCACATCCATCACCTCGTCCTGGACGGTTGGTTGCTGCCCGGCGGTCATCTGGAGGCATCCGACACCACCCTCCTGGACGCGGCCCTGCGCGAGCTCGCCGAGGAGACCGGCATCCCCACCGCCGCCGTCACCCCGGCCGGGGAGCGTCCTCTCCAGATCGACATCCACTCCATTCCCGCCAACCCGGCCAAGGGCGAGCCGGACCACCGGCACATCGACTTCCGCTTCCTCCTGCACACCACCAGTGCGATCGGTCCGCTCCAGACCGAAGAGGTCACCGCCGCCGCCTGGCACGACCCCGACAGCATCGGCGACCCCATCCTGAGACAACGCGTCATCCGGGCACTTCACTGAACCCTTCCGGCCGAGTTCGGTGGGTGCTCTTCACTCTCGTTAAGGGGCACGGATATCAGTCATGCGAACTCTTGGTGGCCCTGAAACGGAAAGGAGTCCGTCGATGAAGCGTCCTATTGCTGCTCTGGCTCTCGTTTCGGCTTGAATGGCATCGGCTTCGATGGTGGCGAGTGACGAACTTGCCGGAACAGCGCCCATTTACCGAACCGGTTCGTTCTGTTGGATCGAGGTCAGTCGTCCCACCACTTGCTTCCGCCGGGCCCGGTCTTGTTGCCGTTGGTCGCGCACTGGGTGATGCCGTCGACATTGACGCACACGCGCATCCACTTCCCCTTGTGGTAGGAGAAGTAGGTCCGGTCGCGGTAGTACGGGCCGCACTGGGTCCAGCTCTGTCCCTGGTTCTCGGAGACGTCTATCCACACCTTGTCGCCCGACTTGTAGCCGGAGGCGATGTTGCCCTGGCTGTAGTCGAAGATCGGTTCCGTGCGCAGCTGGAACACGCGGCCACGGAACGAGGTGAGGCCGTTGTTCTGCGAGGGGGTACCCGCCCCCTTGTGGGTGACCGTGGGATCCGTGGTGAAGGTGGTGGAGCCGCACGACACGGCGGCCTGAGCGGCCTGGATGCCGGCGAACGGCGCCACGGTCGCGGCCAGCAGCAAACTGCCGGCGATTGCCAGACGACGGGATGGTTTCATCTCTTCCTTCTCTCCTGCGTTTCCAATGACGGGGGAATCGATTCGGCGTGCTACCTGTCTGGTCGGGAGGCGGTTACTCGATCAAATGATCGAACGCCGGCGGGGATCCGGGAACCTGGAAGCTTCCAGGGGTGACGAGAACATGTGGAGATCAGGCAGGTGGTGCTGTCGCCGAGGATGGCAGGCGTCGCCCACTCCATGACCGGGCCGGTTCATTCGGACGTACTGATGACGAGACGGGCCCCAGGTCGGCGGGAAACAAAGAAGGAGAACTGGATATGTCGGTTCTAATGGTATTAAATCCCCAGAGTCAGGACAGTTACGGCAAGGGGGAGGCGCTGAACATCAAGGCTGGAACCAGCCGCGACGCCGTTACCTTTGATATCCGGATCGGCGCAGAGCACAAGCAGCTCGTCATCAACGACGGTGGCCGTCAGTTCGCGCTCACTCCGATCAACTGCGTTGCCGACGGTCGCGCCTCATACGGTGAGGTCTGGAGCGTCCAGAACTTCCGGAGCATCGACCCGGTCAAGCGGCCCGAGCGCTGGCGCACTCTTGAATGCTGAGTTGCGCTGTTCGAAGAGTGCGCCTGCGAAGCTCCGGGCGGCTGCCCGATCCATAACTGAACCTACGCCCGTACGCGCGATGATGGCCGCCGAGTCACAGTCGTCCTCCGTCCGCGTAGGACCGCCGGACCCGGTGGCCGTCATGGGTACGCCAGGAAACCCACGCTTCCATCACGTCAACCTCCAACGACTTCCGCCGGGCAGCGGTGGTCACCTCAGCCTCAGTGGCATTGGCCGAGGCCGTACCGCTGTGCAAGCTGCCGTCACTCAGGCGCCAGCCCAGCACATACCCCACAGTGGAGGCGCGCTCCTGCTCACGCCGGGCTTTTCTCCTGCGCTCCACCAGGGTCAGAGTCAGCAGTCCTATGCCGGTGCCTACCGCTCCACCCCAGCTGGTCACGTTGATGGCGAACGGTACGAGCATCACGGCGCCTCCCGAGGGGTGAGTCTGCACAAGGAAAAACGGTTCCGCTTCCGTAATGGTGCCCGTCGCCACCCTGATCGGCCACCTCGCAAAGCGAGCAATCAGTAGCCCGGAATCGCAAGCCTGACCCGCGATGATGCCGCTCGTCGCGAGTCAAAAGCGAGCCCCGAAGTGGTTCCAGTACGCCCGTTCGGCACTGACCGCCCCCTTCGATCGTTCACCGAGAAAGGCCGGAGGACCCCGCATGACCGAGCGATCCAAGTACCTCGTATGCGGCACCATATCGGCGGTCGCAGCGTGGGCCGCCTATACGATGCTCCAGAACGGATCGACTCGGCTATATCTGTACATCTCACTTGTTGTATGCACGGTCGCCGCGGTGGGTTTTTTCATTGGCGCGATCGTGGCCTTTGTGACCGGCGACGATCGGTAGGGGCGGTTGTGCGGGACTGCGCTGAGTTCTGATGGCCTGCATGGTCTTCGGTTGTTCCGGGCCGCGCGCTCCCAAGTCGCCGCCGTCCCAGGCGGCAGATCCGGGCGCGGTGGATTCCAGACGCAGACGACCTTCCGTAGCCGTGTCCGGCGTGTTCATCCAACGGTCGTCTGACGAACGTCTGCGGGAGCATGCGTCCGACACCGCCGCTGGTACACCGACGGCGAGCTCGCCGCCGTCCAGCTCCTGGCCACCAGCTCGGCGACCACCTTGTCCCGGGTGGCCGGGTGGCTGCCGCACAGATCCAGTGACCAAGCCTTACCGACCACAGCCGATGTCCCCGTCAGCGTTTTGAAAATCAGTTGGAAACCGGTCGCCTATCAAGGCGCCGATCAGAACATGGCCGGCCCCAGGTGGTCCGTCCACTCGCGGCGGAGAGCGTCCTCGACGTCGTTGGGGGCGTCACCATGCAGGCCAGGGGCGGCGTGGACGCGGCGGCGCGCGGTGTCGTGCTCGGCGGGGGTGGCGACTCGGGCCCACAGCGGACCGCGCCAGCCGCACTCGCACACCGCGCACCAGCCGACCGCGTCCCGGCCGTCCAGCAGACCGGCCGGTTCGGCCTCGCCTTCCGGGCCCCAGCGCACCACCACGGCACCGCCGGTCTCCGAGCCCACCGAGACCCTGCCGTCTGAAAACTCGGCAGCGGCCCATCCCTCGTGTGCGTAGTCGTCGCTTTCCCAGATCATGCCCATCTCCCGATCAAGTATCAGATGTTCTCAAGCGTCAGGATCAGGCATTGAGCGACAACGGAGCGATTCAGCGTCAGTGAGCCGACCGTTCCTGGCCGCTTCAAGGCCCGAGCCGCATTGCGCGCTTTTCGCCGACGTCCGGCCCGCTCCATGCCGCCTCCGCGCAGCGGAGGCGGGCTGCCTCGGCCGGTGTGGCGTCGCGGACCTCATAACCGCTCTGCCCGTCGTGCCCCAGGACCGTCACGATGCCGGTGACCAGCACCTTTCCGCTCATGATGTCGTGGCAGACGACGCGTCGGTCAACACCGAAGGTTTCGTGGGCAGGCCGATCGGCGTAGTCCCAGCGCCAACCCCGGTAGGTTCCACCCGGCTGCGGCTCGTACGCCTGGACGTCGGCGGTGAAGGTGACGTCGTCCGGGTTCAGGACCTCGGCGGTGTGTAGGCGCGCGGCAAGGTCTCGGGCCCGCTCCTCACGCTGCTCGGGAGCCCACTGTTCGACCGTTTCCGGCAGGTGGTGCCAGTGGCCGGCGATCTGCGGGTATTTGCTGACGAGCTCGGTCAGCCAGTGCGGCCATCCCTCGCGTTCGGCGATGTCGGGCACCTCCCGCTCCGCCATCGCCGCCTGCCACCGGTCAAAGGGCATGTCCGGCGCCAGCCCCTGGGCCGTCAGGAAGTCGGCCATGGTCATTCCCTGGCGGACGAGGTGCTTGTTCAAGGCCGCCTGCCGACGGCCGATCCGCGCCGCGGGCCAGTGCTCGGCCGTAGAGACCGGCACTTCGACCGGGCGCGCCTGCTGGCCGTCCGCCCTGTCGGGACGTGCGTGCCGGGCCGGATCGAAGACGTCTCGAATCGGCCAGAACCTGATCAGCCACCGCTCGGGCGTGCGCTCCTCCCACGCCCGTTCGAACTGCTCCTCAGAGATGAACTCCGGCGGATCCCCGCCCTTTTGAGTGTGCGCGGTGACGCCGTACAGGAAGTGCGGTGGGCCGATGATCAGTTGTCGGCTCGCCTCCTCGGCCAACGACCCCACGGTGACGAACCCGGTGCCGCCTTCGATGGTGGTGTCCTGGAGCAGGAACCACGGAGCCCCGGGATCAGAAGGCCGCCCATCCCACGCCTCCAGCCGGATGTCTGCAAGGTGATTCTCGCCGTCAGGACTTTCCAGCAGGAGATCGCCGTCGCTGCGTTCGAAGAAGACCCCCAGCTCCCCGAACTGCACCCACACCTCGTCATCGCAACCGCGCAGCAGCCACGCCATCGGACCCGCCTTCCTGCCGCCGCCCATTGATCAACGGGATCGGAGCGTAGAGGACGGCGGCGACAGAACGCAGACGGCCGGGCGTGGGGCCGGGAGAAGAAACCCCACCAGCCCGGTGGCCAAGCATCGGCACCGAGACGGCGATGGCCAAGGCCGTCGCCCCGGATCGACGACTGCTGCCCGGCGGTCACCTGGAGGACTCCGAGACCACCCTGCTGGAGGCGGCCCTGCGCGAACTCGCCGAGGCGATCCGCTTCCTCGATGTCCGGCAGCGGACCTTTGGCAATACTTTGCTCTTGCGCTAAGTATTAGGGGTGGGCAATACTTAGCCGCATGGCACAGTATTCGGCCGAGCTCGACGGTGTGTTCGTCGCTCTCGCCGACCCGACGCGGCGCGGTGTCATCCGACGCCTCGGCCGCGGTCCGACGAGCGTTGGTGATCTCGCCCGCGAGTTCCCGATGACCCTTCCCTCCTTCATGAAGCACGTGCGGACGCTGGAGGCGAACGGCCTGATCCGCACGGTCAAGCTCGGCCGGGTACGCACCTGCGTGCTCAACCGCGACCGCCTCGCCCTTGTCGACGGCTGGCTCGAAGAGCAGCGCCAGGTCTGGGAAGAGCGCACCGACCGGCTTGAACGCCTCGTCACCGATCCGAAGGAGAAACACCCGTGAACCCCGATCTCGACCTGCTCCTGCAGCGGGTCATCCGCGCTCCCCGCGCCGCGGTGTGGAGCGCGTGGACCGATCCGTCCCTCTTCGAGCAGTGGTGGGTTCCGGCGCCGACCGTGTGCCGCGTCGACCGCCTCGACGTCCGGCCCGGCGGCGCGCTCGTGACGCGAATGAGCGAAGACGGGGTCGGCTTCGTCCCGCACCTCGACGCGAGCTTCCTCGTCGTCGACGAGCTTGAGCGGATCGTGTACACGAACGCGATCGACAGCGCCTGGCGCCCCGCGAGTCCCGCACCGGTGCTCATGACAGCCGAGGTCACGCTGAGCGATCATCCGGACGGCACGGAGTACCGGATGATCGTCCGGCACGGTGATCCGGCCGCCCGTGCCCGTCACGAGGAGCTCGGCTTCTTCGACGGCGTGGGCTCGGTCGTCAAGCAGCTCGCCGTGGTCGCGGAGAGCCAGGCCGTACGGTGAGGATCGCTCTCACGGAGTTCGTCACCCTCGACGGGGTCAGCCAGGGGCCCGGCTCGCCGACCGAGGACACGAGCGACGCCTTCACCCGTGGCGGCTGGCTCGTGCCCCACCTGGACGAACTTTTCGTCCGGCGTACCTCCGACTGGCTGGACCTCGCCGACGGCCTGTTGCTCGGGCGGCGAACCTACGAGGCGTTCGCCCGGGACTGGCCGCAGATCACCGACCCGGACGACCCGTACACCGCGCGGATGAACGTACTGCCGAAGTACGTGGTGACCAACACCCTCACCGAAGGGAGCTGGCATCCGACGACCGTGCTTCGCGGCGACCCGATCCAGACCGTCGGGGAACTCAAGGCACGACCAGGAAGGGAACTCCAGATCCACGGGAGTGCCCGGCTCGGCAACGCCCTGCTGGCGGCGGGCCTCGTCGACACGCTCCGGCTCGTCGTCGCCCCGGCCGTGACCGGTTCCGGACGGCGGTTGTTCGACCAGCCGAGCCGACCCGTCGGCCTTCGACTCGTCCGCCACGAGGTGACGGCGAAAGGCCTGCTACTGCTCCAGTACGAGGCCGCCGGTGCCGCCCCGACAGCGGAATACGAGGGCGTCACGGCCTTCGTCTAGCACGGTGACCGGAACCGAAAGATCTCGCTCGCTTTGCCGGGGTCCTTCGCGGCGAGTCGTTGCAGTATGCGGGGGCTGACGTCGTCGCCGTGCAGATATCCGCTGACCACCTCGCGATACCGGCCGCGGGCGATGAGCACGGGGTCGGCGAAGACCTCCTGGAGCAGGTCGAAGTCCGGGTGGAAGCCGAGGCCGTCCTCCTCGTCGAAGAGGATCGCGACCATCCCCGTCTGAGGGAAGCCGGGATCGGGCAGGTCGGGCGGAGTCCACGGGCCGCTCTTGCTTCCGGCCCGCTCGTAGTCGTGCCGGTAGAAGGCGAGGACCTTCGCCTTCACCTCGTCTCCCGGCACGACGACCGTGTCGCTTCCGTAGAGGTCGACGAAGGGTTCGCGTTGGGCGGCTTGAAGGCGACCGGTGGCGGCGTTGAGGTGCCCGGCCGGCGGTGTCATACGGATGGGTCTCGCCGTGATCCGAATGCTTGCCCGAGGGGACGCGTGTCAGGGGCGAGGCCGGTCCAGGTTGAACGCCACGTCGGCCAGACGGATCGTGCGCACCCTCGGGTCCTTGAGCAACTCCCGCAGCTCGCGGACCGAGCTGAGCTGGTCCACATAGCCGTAGGCGAGTCCGGCTTTGGCCGCCTCGCGCAGCCGGGTCAGGGACAGGTCGAAGGAGCGCAGGTTCGCGTCGTCGTGGTCACGCAGTCGGCCGACCCAGTCGCGGAACTGCGGCAGGCCGCCACCGCACATCTCTTCGGTCATGTCGCCGCTTATGCCGAGTTCCATCGGGTCGGTCCAGTAGTCGAAGCCCCAGGTGATCGGGAGGGAGCCGGGCCTGCGCTCGTACACGATCCGTTCGGCGCAGGAGCCGTGCCGCTTCGTGAACGCCTTCAGATCCGCCTCGCCGAGTGGCTGCTCGAACTCCACCACCGCGAGCGCGCTGAGGTCGGCGGGCAGCCGGGCGAGCACGGCGCGCACCTCGTCCTTGGGCGCCAGCCTGGTGCCGACGTTGAACAGGGACTGGGAAAGCCTGGTGTTGGAGGTATGGCCCAGCGGCAGGCGTCGTACGCGGCCGAAGAAGTCCTGACCGATCGTGTGCGACTCGCCCCCGGCCGGCCAGGCTCCGACAGGCCCTACGGGACGTGCCACCACCTCGAACGACATCGACAGGGGCGAGGTTTGGCAGCAGGAGTCGATCGTCACCGTATAGGCCGGGTTGTAGATCTTGAAGGCGGTGCCGAGCACGGCCTGCATGCGGTCTTCCCGGTCGCCGCGGGTCTGCAGCAGGGACGAGCCTTCGGTCGCCGCCACCGCGAGCAGCGCCAGGACGGCCAGGACGATGGCGACCGTCCTGAAGAGTCCTCGCCGGACCGCACGCCGGGTGCGCTTGGGGTCGAAGTCTGGCAGGTCTGGCATCTCAGGCATGTTCATCGGCTCTCCCGTAGAGGTCGGCGAAGGCGGCTCTCGCCCGCCACACCGCGGTTTTGATCGAGTTGTGCGACCTGCCGGTCATCGCGGCCACCTCCACCATCGAGAAGCCCTCGAAGTAGACCAGCGTGAGGAGCCGGTATTGCTGCTCGGGCAGCCGCTCCAGCGCGTCGCGAACGTCCAGTGATTCCACGTGAAGTGGCGGCACGCCCAGCTCGTCGGGGTTCGGGAGGGCGAGTTCGCGGCGGCTCCTGCGTACGTGATCCACCAGGGTGTTACGCGCGATCGTGAGCAGCCACGCCGCCGCGTTCTCCCCCCGCCAGCCGAGCAGTGCCCTGGTCGCCTTGATAAACGTCTCCTGCGCCAGGTCCTCGGCGAGATGCGGGTCGCGGGTCCTGCGCAGAAGGAACCCGCACACGAGCGGCCAGTGCTCGCGGTACAGCTCCTCGATGATGTCGCCCCCCGAACGGTTTCGATTGTCACGTCACATGCAGACGCGACCGCGCCGGGAATGGTCACACGGCTTGCCGGTCAATGCGCCGGAAGCATGACGTCGCAACAGGGGCAGGGGAGTGCTGAAGTTGGTGGACACCTGCCCTCTGAAGAGCTCTGACGTGCGAATCCGCCATCCCGTACGTTCACCTGACGTCTCGATAGGATGGGTCGATGTCCTGGACGCTCGAAACCCCGGGTGGCGAGTCGCTTGACGTCAACGCGTGGAACTGGCGACCGACTCTGGAACTACTGGAGAGATCCGATCTCCTCGACGCCGACACGGCCGAAATGCTGGGCTACAACATCGCCGTGGAACTGACCGGCGAGCAGGCCCGGCGGATCGCCGCTTTCTTGGACACCTACCTGGCGACCGCTCCCGCCGAAGGCCGAGTCCTCCTGAACGGATCGATCGTCACGGAACCCGACACCTACGAGTTCCACCGCGACGACCTCGGAAGCAACTATTCCGCGACGGTCGCGTGGCTGACTCGCTTCCGCGATTTCTGCCGCACCGCGACGGACGGTTTCACCGCTTACTGAAGCGGCAGGGTACCCAGGGCCCGACGGTTCCGGGTTCTGATGCGGTACGGCAACGTTGAGTGGTTGGCCAGGTGAGGCGGCCGTTCTCTCTACCGAGTCGAATTCTGCGCCGTAGGACACCCCCGGCTTTGCGGGCCGTGACGTCCCGCTCCTACGACTGGAAGGCCCAGGCGTCTCGGGGAATCACGTAGAACGTGTGGCGGGCCTCGATCCAGTCGCGATCGATGGGATGTCCGGTCATTCGGCCGATCAAGGTCAAGGCGGCGTCGATGCTCTCCTCGACATCGGCCCCCTCCTCGTACCCGAGAACAAGCCCTTCCATATACGGGTCGAGCGCCTGGCGATCAGGCCCGCTGCGGTCCTCTGGAAACGTGAAGTCCATTGAGACCAGGACACGTCCATCTTCTGCGTAGATCAGCCGCTCGTCACCATTGACGCTCCAGCCGATTCCAACCGCTCGCCCGGCTCCGGCGGACAATGCCTCAAGTGTCGAATACCGAGTGCAGTCCAGTCCGTTGAGCTGCAGGATCATTGTCCAGGCTCCGGCCGGACCGATGAGGACCGCGCCTTCATCGAAGTCGTGGTCTCCCTCTTCGTGCATCAGTTCGTCGATGGTGGACGCGTAGGCGCTGTCAAGGTCTGCTCGAAGGCGACGCGCGGCCTCCTCACAGGTCAGGCCTTCGCACCAAGCCGCACGGAAGCCGAAATCCTCGCTGTCGAGGTCGTATTCATCAAGAAGATCGTAGAGTTCCAAATCGTCTGTCATATGGATGGCGGGGTTCGCTGGACAAGCTTTTTTGTCCAAGTTCTGGAGATGGCTATCGCCGCAGGATGAACATCGAATGTCAGTCAACGACGTCAACACCGCTTCGCGCCTCAGGACGACGAGGAACGTCGGTGAGGTTGCGACGGATCTCGATCAGGGTGTGGGCGGCGAAGGCGTAAGCGGGACTGTAGGAGAAGGGGGGAATACCCGTCCCTGTGCCGTTCCTGTAGCAGGAGTACTGGTCAGAAAGAGACAGGGAATCGATCGGCGGGCATTGGGTCAGGTCCGACCAGGGGCCGACGATGTTGGCGGCGAGGTTGACCACCGCGAGAGTTCCGAGAAAAACCGCCAGGACGAGGGTGGTTCGATCCCGCCACCTTCGCCGGAGCAAGGCCGCCACGGCCACCATGGGTACGGGGAGTGCGAAGGCCAGCACGACGACTTCGGCATCCCACAGCACCTGCATGATGTCCACGCCGACAGAGCCCAGATAGCCGATGCCAAGGCCCTGCGCCAGAGGGAAGATCCCGATCCCGTCGGTGACGTGGAAGTCGTAGTAGAAGAGACCGGTGCTCGCGATGGCGTCGCTGCCGAACCAGGCCATGACCGAGGGGAGGAGCGCGAGCAACGCGGCCGCCAACCACCACCGTTGTAACCGCATCTGTCCTGCTTCCCGCCACCGGTACCGGATGAGACGAGAAGCATGTCATGTGGGCTTCACGGACACTCCGGAGTCCGAGGTGTGACGGCCGGGCGAGCACCCCTTCGACGGCCCCGAGTGGTTCTTATGCCTCCCAGCTGTCGTTCACCGTCTCCGAAACCATCGCCTCCACGCTGTTTTCAGTGGAGGGTCTGGGCTCCGATGACGGAGAGCAGGTTCAGCTTGTCGTGGCTCTCGCTGCCGGGAATGGCGGTGTAGACGAGCAGCGAGTGTGCCTGGTCGGGGTCGATCAGTCTCTGGCAGGTCAGCTCCAAGGCTCCGACCTCGGGGTGGACGAAGTGCTTGACCTCGTGGGGGCGTATCCCGATCTCGTGGGCGTCCCACACGCGCCGGAACTCGTCGCTGCGGGCGAGGAGCAGGTCGGCGAGGTGCGCGGCTCGGGATCCGGGGCCGCGGAGGGTGACGAGCTCGCGCAGTCCCGAGGCGAACATCCGGGTGAGGAACGGATGTTCTTCCGGCGCGTAGAGATCCCGTGCGGCCGGATCGGTGAACCACCGGTATCCCAGGCTGCGGGCGGGCCCGGCGTAGCGGGTCGTGTCGCCGGTGAGCGCGACGCCCATCGAGGTCTGCCGCAGGGTCTCGCCGAGTTCGGTGACGATCTCCGCGGGAGTGTCGTCCAGACGGTCGAAAATGCGCAGCAGGCCGGGGCTGATGTGCTCGCCGACCCCGCCGCGGGTGGGCGGGTTCTGTCCCGCGAGGCGGAACAGGTGGTCTCGCTCGTCGAGCGAGAGGTGCAGGCCCTGGGCGATCGAGGCGAGCATCTGGCTCGACGGCTGCGGTCCGCGTTCTTGCTCAAGGCGGGAGTAGTAGTCGGTCGACATGTGGCACAGCGTCGCGACCTCCTCGCGCCGTAGCCCGTTCGTCCTGCGACGGGGACCGCGCGGGAGGCCGACGTCCTCGGGTTGCAGCACTTCTCGACGGCTTCGGAGGAACTCCGCCAGCCCGGCGCGATCGATCATGGCATTCCCTCCGCTCGCGGTGCTGTTCCGTTTCTATCGTCCTCGCGCGACGGCAACCACGGACCGTCGATCCCCCTCTCGGAGGTCTCGGAGGTTTCCGAGGTGGGCGAGGCCGCATCCATGGATCGGTGGTCCCTGGAACATCCACGCCGCCTCCGGGACCGTGGATCCGAGACGACACCACAGGGAGCAGAGCAATGTCGCGTCAAGCAATCGACATCACCATTCCGGACCTGTCAGGAAAGCGTGCGCTCGTCACCGGCGCCAGCGACGGCATGGGGCTGGGCATGGCCGCGCGACTCGCCGCGGCCGGCGCGGAGGTCGTCATGCCCGTCCGCAACCTCGGCAAGGGCGAGAACGCGATCGCCGCGATCCGCCGGAACCTCCCGAACGCGAAGCTCTCGCTGCGCGGCCTCGACCTGTCGTCGCTCACGTCGGTCCAGGCCCTCGGAGAGACTCTCCGCGAGGAGGGGCGGCCCATCCACATCCTGATCAACAACGCGGGCGTGATGACCCCGCCGAGCCGGCAGACCACGGCGGACGGCTTCGAACTCCAATTCGGCACCAACCACCTCGGCCACTTCGCCCTCGTCGCCCACCTCCTCCCGCTGCTGCGCGCCGGTCGTGCCCGCGTCACGTCGCAGGTCAGCATCGCCGTGAGACGCGGCGGCATCAACTGGGACGACCTGAACTGGGAACGCGACTACGACGCCATGCGCGCCTACCGGCAGTCCAAGATCGCGTTCGGGCTCTTCGGTCTCGAACTGGACCGTCGCAGCAAGACCCACGGATGGGGCATCACCAGCAACCTCTCCCACCCCGGAGTGGCCCCCACCAGCCTCCTCGCCGCCCGCCCCGAGCTCAACCGCGACAAGGACACCGGTGGCGTCCGACTGATCCGCGCGCTCTCGGCGCGCGGCATCCTCGTCGGCACCGTCGAGACCGCGATGCTGCCCGCGCTCATGGCCGCGACCGACCCCGACGCCAAGCCCGGCGTCCTCTACGGCCCCAAGGGCCTCGGCGACCTGGGCGGCGCACCGGCCGAGCAGCGGATGTATTCTCCGCTACGCGGTACGGAGGACGCCGAGCGCGTCTGGCGGATCTCGGAGCAGCTCACCAAGACCGTCGTTCCGGCCACTTGACCCACGCCGAGGCCCTACGGGGGTGCGCATCAGAAAGATCGTCCTCATTCTGGCGTTGGGCGCGGTCGCCTGCACTCCCGACGCCTCTCCGGCAAGGCAGGAAACCGGCGTGCCGGCCTCGTCCTCGCCCGCTACCTCGGTAACCGTCGAGTGTGAGGCGACGGTCGGCGGAGAGCAGGTCCCCCCTGCCGGGTTCGAGATCATCGGTGGTGCGGTGGCGCTGCCGACGAGCCGTGATCGATCACATGCCCTGCAGGCCGGCGAGGTGAAGCTGCCTGACGGGAAGACGGGATTGTTCGCGAAACAAGGGCTGCTCGTACGGCGGGGCGAGCTTGTCGAGCTGATCGTTCCGGAGAATTTTCGGGACCGGTTCTGGATGAAATGGGGCAGGCCGGAGCCGCTGGGCGACCAGGTGATTGTCGATCGTTGCGACTCGGACAAGGAATGGCTCGCATTCGCGGGTGGCTACACCGTCCGGCGTGCTGCCTGTCTTCCGGTAGATGTTCGAGTCGGGAACGGTGAGCTGCACCGGGTGCAGATCGGTATCGGGGCGCCGTGTCCGGGACAACGGCCCGCGCCCGAGGCCGATTCGGGCTCTGGCTGAACCGGCGGCTCGCAGGTGACCGGGGCGCCGGGCTGCCGCGATGTCGGGTTGGCGGCAGCGGTGTAGAGAGTTCTGGATAAAAAATATCCTCATATATCCGTCAATGTCGTTTATGTCTGCTTAGACATTGAGAGACGTGCCGAAAACGGGGCTAAGTTTGTTTCAGTGAACGACTGAGGCATGAACTCCGCGAGAGGTGTCGGCGGGCGTGGTAAATGATCAGGAAGGCCTGTTTCCGGACTTAAGGGATAGACGGCAAGGGCTTAATCTGTCACCCGAAATCACCGCCGGACCGGTCGAAAACAAACAGGCAGCCCCTGATCCAGACGGCGGGCGGTTGTGAGCAGGCGGACGATCATCGGAGCCCGTTACGAGCTGGACCCTCTCTCGCGTCGCTCGGGAGGAATGGGCGAGGTGTGGTTCGGCTACGACAACCGCCTCGACCGGCCGATCGCCATCAAGTTCATCAGGATCGACAAGCTGCCCGACGGCCGCGAGGACGAGGAGCTCGCAAGACGATTCGTGCGCGAGTCACGGATCACCGCCCGGCTTGAGCACCCGGGGGTCCCCACGGTCTACGACTGCGGATCGCACGACGACGACCTCTACCTCGTCATGCAACTCGTCAACGGCGCCCCCGTCTCCTCGCTTCTCGACGAGACACAGGTGCCCGTCGCCTGGGCGGTGGCGATCGCCGCGCAGGTCTGCTCGGTGCTGGCCGTGGCCCACGCCAACTCCCTGGTGCACCGCGACCTCAAACCCGCCAACCTGGTGCTCTGCCCCGACGGCACGGTGAAGGTACTCGACTTCGGGATCGCCACCGCGCTGGCCGGTACGGAGACGACCCGGCTCACCAGAACGGGAGAGATACTCGGCACGCCGGCCTACATGGCACCGGAACAGGCGATGACCGGAATCGCCGGTCCGCAGAGTGATCTCTACTCCCTCGGCGTGATCCTGGACGAGATGCTCGCGGGCGAGAACCAGTTCGCCGCCCCCACCGCGCTCGCCTCGATGCGCAACCACACGGACGTCCCGCCCCGGCCGCTGCGCGCCAGAAGGCAGGGCATCCCAGAAGGTCTGGAGCGGCTCGTCCTGTGGCTACTCGCCAAGTCACCCGAGGAACGGCCGGCCAACGCGGGGGTGGTCTACGAGCGGTTGCTGGACTTCTGCCGCGAACTGCCGCCCTTTCCCGGCTACGTGAACCTGGACGCGCCGCACCCGGTGCGCATGTACGCCGCGGTCGTCGGACGCGTCGCCCCCATGGGAGCGAACCGGAACCGTCGGCCCGCCGATCCGGTACGGCCGCCGCGGATCAGGCTCGCCGCGGAATCGGCGCAGATCGGAGGGGACGATCTTGAGCGTGCCCGCAGGGACGCGAGGAAGCTCAAGGTGGAGTCCCGTTTCACCCAGGCGGCGGATGTGCTCGCGGAGGTGATGCGCCCCGCCGAGGGGTCGTTCGGCTCGGCCAGCTCCGAGGTGGTGGACCTGCGGATCGAGCTCGCCGAGGCGCTCTTCCTCGGCGGGGACTACCGCCGGGCGGCGCCCGAGTTCCGCCGGCTGGCGATCGACGTGGCCCAGGTGGAGGGACCCGGCAACAACCTCGCACTGCGATGCCGGTTGATGGAGGCGAACTGCCACGCGGCGGTGGGGGAGATGAGCCTCGCCCTGACGCAGTTTCGCGAGCTCCTCGCCGACGAGAGGCGGTTCGGTGCCGACGAGGAGCGGATTTTCGAACTCCGGCGTCAGATCGGGCTGGTGGAACTCGGTTCGGGTCATCGGACCCAGGCCAGGCGCACGCTGGGCGACCTGCTGGGCGACCTGGAGCGGAAGTACGGCCCGCAGCACGCGGAAGCCGGTAAGGTTCGCGCGATCCTCGAAGCTCTCGACGACCGATGACGCCTCCGCGACATCGACGTCCTTCGTCGTACGGAAAAGATCGATGACGCCCCGGCGACGCCGACATCGTTCGCCGTACGGAAAAGGCAGGAGCCCCCGGTTCCGGGAAATTCCGGAAAGCCCTGATCGCCACTGACCAGGGCGAGCATTCTTGTAGGGCGCCTGCACACATGAGAATCCCCGGAGGACACGGCGTGCCGAGGTTCGGAATCGACGAGGACTTTTCTCCGTGACTTCGGAAGGCGCGAACGATCCGCTCACGCCCTCGACCACGGAAAGCCACTTCAGGAGCCGATGATGGATGACGACATTCAGCTGATCAGCGACGGCGACGGCCTGGCGGTCATCGGAAGTCCGGCGGCCGTCGAACGCTTCCTCGCCTCCGAAGGACTGCCGTCGAAGGATCTCGGGCTGCCAAGGCTCCGATCCACCCTCGGCGCCGCGGCCGGAGTCGCGCAGGTGGGTTCCGAGATCGCCGCCAACTCGGGCCGCTGGGTGAAGTTGACCAAGGAGTCCGCGCAGGCTCTCAAGAAGTACAAGCTGATGAAAGGTTCGAGTCCGGGCGTCGACCGTGCCGTGTTGACGGAGAACAGCAAGATCAAGGGACTCCTCGAATTCGTGAAAACGCCCGGACTGCGTTCGACCAACCCGGCGCTTCTGGCCAATGTCGGGGTGCTCATGGCGCAGCTCGCGATGCAGCAGGCCATGAACGAGATCACCGACTATCTCGCCGCGATCGACGAGAAAGTCGACGATGTGCTCCGCGCCCAGAAGGACGTGGTGTTGGCGGACATGATCGGAGCGGGCTTCGTCATCGAGGAGGCCATGACCGTCCGGGAGCAGGTGGGCCGGGTCTCCGAGATCACGTGGTCGAAGGTGCAGGCCATGTCGATGACGATCGCGCGAACCCAGGCCTACGCGCTGCGCCGACTCGACGCGCTCGCCGAGAAGATGGAGAACAAGACCAAGATCGGTGATCTCGCCAAGGCGTCCAAGGACGCGGAGGTCGCGGTTCGGGAGTGGCTCGCCGTTCTGGCGCGTTGCCTCCAACTGCACGACGCGATCGCCGTGCTCGAACTCGACCGCGTGCTCGACGCGTCTCCGGACGAGCTGGACCGGCATCGCCTCGCACTCCGGGTCGCCCGGCAGAACCGGATGGAACTCATCTCGCGGAGCACCGAGCGTCTGATGGCCCGCGTCGTCGCGGCTGCCGACGCGGCCAACACGAAGGTGCTGCTGCACCCGACCGCCTCTCCAGCCGTGGTGCATTCGAGCAACCACGTCGCGATCGCCGTCGTCGACTTCCACGGGCGGCTAGGGATCGAGCGGGGGCGGCAGTCATTGGACGCGAGACGATGGGGGGACGCGGCCGCGGAGGCGAGAGACAAGGTGCTCGAGACGGGAGCGGAGGGCGTCAATACCGCCAAGCGCCTCGGTAACGAGACCTTCGACCGAGCCAGATCGGTGACCGGCAGGCTCTCCGGCGGGATCACCGAGCGAGTGCTCCGTCGACGCGGCGACAACGAGGAACGCGACAAGGAAGGCTGAGACGCCGACACAGGTGCGCCGACGGCGGGGCGGCCGTTGCGGGAGGTCGGTGGATTCGGGCCCCACCAGCGGCCTCGATCTCGATGGGCCGGTTATCGGCTCGCGTCGGCGGTCGAAGGCAGGGTCAACGAGCCGCATTGCCCCGGTCGGTGTCGAAGGGGCATACCGGGGCAGGGGGAGCGAGAAGAGACCCGGATCTATTTCGGAAGGCGGCAGCGCTCCTTGAGACCCTGGATGACTCGGACACCGCGGACCTTTGGCGAGGATCGGCCCGTTGTTCGCCACGCACGCCACGTCGAAACGTTCTTCACCGACGTCCCTCGACACAACGGCGTCGGTGTCACGTCACGGTCATGTCGTTGAAGAGGCTGCGGCAGGATCTCGCCATCGGGGTGATGCGGGCGGCGAGGGCGGCGAACAGGAGTCGGGTGACCCGCACCCTGCTGCGCGGCCGTAGCGTCCGGCGTCTCCCCCTGGTCAACCGGCTCTATCACACGGTGTTCCGGCTGGGGGTCACCACCGGGAATCGCGACGCCGAGGCGCGCTACCGGGGCGTCGTGCTCACCGGCCCGGTGTGGGACGCGACGATCATGCCCTCGATCTCGGCGGGATACTACGAGGAGTTCGAGGTGAGCGTCTTCGAGCGGCTGGCCGCGTGCAGTCGTTCGATCCTCGATGTCGGGGCGAACATCGGCGTCTACGCCTGCACCGGCGGGACGCACCTTTCGCGGGGCGGCAGTCTGATCGCCTTCGAGCCGGTGCCGGAGAACCTCGCCTACCTGCGGCGCAACGTGGAGCGCAACGATCTGACCGGTTGTGTGACCGTGGAGCCGGTGGCCGTGGGGGCGTCGACCGGAGAGTTGACGGTGCATCTGTCGGGTGAACAGTCCGGCAAGCACTCGGCCGCGGCGGCGAACGTCGGGACGTCCGCGGGGACGATCACCATGCCGATGACGTCGATCGACGCCTATCTGGCCGACAATCGCCTCGGCCCACCCGACATCATCAAGATCGACGTCGAGGGGTACGAGGGCTTCGTGCTGCAGGGTGCGGCCCAGACCCTGACCGCCCTGCCGACGCTGCTGTTCGAACTGCACCCCGAACTCCAGGCGAACTGCGGCTGCGACACGAGCGAACTCCTCGACCTCGTCTTCGCCCGCTATCCCTGGGTCTTCCTGGTGGACGAGCTGAACAACGTCCTGCGGTCGTGTACGCGAGCCGACCTCGACGCCCCCGACGCGATCGGCCTCTACCGCTCCAACCTCGTGGCGGTCGGCCGGCAGGAGCACCGGGACGCGCTCCGGCAGTGGCACGACCTCGGCTGAGCGCCGCCGTACCCGGAGATAGGGCGAGGGCTTCCTCCAGGGGAAGGCGGATTCGTCAGAGGCGAGTCCATGTCCCGGACCGAGAGGTAGGGTCTGCCGGGTGCCGGGTGCCGGGTGCCGGGTGCCGGGTGCCGGGTGCCGGGTGCCGGGTGCCGGGTGCCGGGTGCCGGGCGATGACGAGGCGTACCCCCGCGCGGTCACCCCGGCGGTCGACGGTGTGGCACGGGCGTTAACGCCGCTGATACCGGTCGTCGGATACGACTTCGATCATGCGAATACTGGCGGCGGAGGACGAGCGGGACCTGGCAGACCTGGTGGCCATGGGGTTGCGGCGGCACGCGATGGCGGTCGACGTCGCGTACGACGGCGAGGCCGCGATGGAGCGGCTCACCGTCAACGACTACGACGTGCTCGTGCTGGACCGGGACCTGCCCGGGATATCCGGCGACGTGATCTGCCGGGACCTGGTGCGAGCCGGGGCACGCACCCGCATCCTGATGCTGACCGCGGCCGCGTCGATCCCCGAGCGGGTCGCGGGCCTGGGGCTGGGCGCCGACGACTACCTGCCCAAACCCTTCGACTACACCGAGCTGGTGGCGCGGGTACGTGCCCTGGGGCGGCGCAGCCAGGCAGCGCTGCCACCGGTGCTGGAACGCCACGGGATCGTGCTGGACCCGCAGCGGATGCAGGTCTCCCGGGACGGCCGCTTCCTGAGGCTGTCGTTGAAGGAGTACGCGGTGCTTGAGGTGCTGATGCGGGCGAACGGGACCGTGGTCAGCGCCGAGACGCTGCTGGAGTCGGCGTGGGACGAGCACGCCGACCCGTTCACCACCGTGGTACGCGTCATCATCAGCCGGTTGCGCGCCAAGCTCGGCGACCCGCCGTGCATCCACACCGTGCCGGGCGCCGGATACCTGCTGTGACCCGGCGTACGCTCCGGAGGAACCCTGCGCTCCCGGTACACGACAGGAGGCGCGCGGCATGCCCGGCGTACGGTCGGAAAGGCACGGCATGCCCGGCACACGGTCGGAGAAGGGCGGTGCGTCCGGTGTGCGGTCCGGGAACGCGCGCTGCCGGGGGGCCGCTGTGAGCGGGCGCGCGGCCCGGAAGGTTTTCGGCACGGTACGGATGCGTCTGACCCTGCTGTACACCGGCCTGTTCCTGGTCACCTCGACGATCCTGCTCACCGTGGTGAACCTGCTGCTCAGCAACGCGCTGGAGAGCCGGGTCAGATCCATCAAGGAGGACTTTCCGCCCTTTGAACGATTCCCCCCGGGGGTGCCCGCGCCGAGGGCGCCAGACCTGCCCGACCTCCCGGCGCGCCCCGAGGTCGTCGACGTCGTGAACACACTGTCCGGCGCGGTGCTGCGCTACCAGTGGACGGTGAGCGCGATCGTGATCGCCCTGCTCACCGTCGTATCGGTGGCCGCCGGCTGGTGGCTGGCTGGTCGGGTGCTGAGCCCGCTGCGGCACATCACCGCCACCGCGCGACGGCTCTCCCTGTCCAACCTGCACGAACGGATCGGGCTCGCCGGTCCCCGCGACGAGCTCACCGACCTCGCGGAGACCTTCGACGCGATGCTGGAACGGCTGGAACGGTCGGTCGACAGCCAGCGCCGCTTCATCGCCAACGCCGCCCACGAACTGCGGACCCCGCTCTCCGTCCAGCGGGCCGCGATCCAGATCGGGCTGGACGACCCGCTGCCGGACCGGCTGGTCCCGGTACGGGAGAAGCTGCTGACCGCGAACCGCAGGACCGAGCGGCTGATCGACTCGTTGCTCCTGCTCGCCCAGGCGGAACACGGCCCGGACGGCATGGAGCCGGTGGCCCTCGACGCGCTGGTCCGCCAGGCGATCGAGGAGACGACCGCCGACGGCGTCGACGGCATCGTCATCACCTCGGAGACCCGGCCGGTCGTCGTCGCGGGTGACCCGATCCTGCTCGGCAGGCTCCTGACCAACCTGCTGCAGAACGCGGTCCGCCACAACCGCCCCGGCGGGACCGTGCACGTCGGCCTCACCGCGACCGGCGTGCTGACCGTACGAAACACCGGCCCCAAGGTGCCCGCAGAACGGGTCGACGAGCTGTTCCAGCCGTTCCGCAGGCTGCACTCCCGGACCGGAAGCGCCGACGGCGCCGGTCTCGGCCTGTCCATCGTGGCCTCGATCGCCCACGCCCACCACGCCACCGTCACCGCCCGGCCCAACCTCGGCGGCGGCCTCGAACTGACCGTGATCTTCCCCGTCCGTAGCGGCTGACATGAGTCTCCTCACCCGCAGCGGTCGATCGCGACTCTTCTCGCCCGTAGCAGCCGACCGCGAGCTTCCCCGTACGGGGCAGGGACCGCCCGCGACACAGAACGTACGCGGCAAGGGCCGCCCGCGACACAGAAGAAGGAGCCCGGCGGTCGCCGGGCTCCTTGCGCGGGGAGGGCCTACTTCAGCAAGGTGAGGGCCTTCGCGACGCCCGGGTCGCGTCCGGCGGACAGGTCCGCCGAGGTCATCGGGGCCTGGTGGTCGGGGGCGACACCGATGGTGTTCACGACCTCCCGGTTCGCTCCGATCTCGTGCTTCTTGGGCAGGATGAGGACGCTGCCGTCGTCGAGCAGATAACCGGCTCCCGGGCCCGACACCGCGCCGGCGGTGCGGGTGCCGACCAGGGTGCCGAGACGGAGATCCTTGACCGTGCTGGTGAAGGAGTCGCACGCCGAGGCGCAGTTGCGGTCGGTGAGCGCGACGAGGGGCAGACCCAGCAGCGGCACGGTGTCGTCGCTCCGGTTGGCGGTGCAGCGGCCGTGCACGTCGCACCAGTAGCTGGTGACCTTGCCGTGCGTCCAGGCACCGAGCAGCCTGGAGACCTCCTGCGGGCTGCCGCCGCCGTTGCCGCGCAGGTCCAGCACGACCCCGCGCAGGGTCGCCTTCTCGCGCAGGGAGGCGATGGCCTCAAGGACCTTGTCCGCCGCGCCGGGGAAGAAGCCCGGCAGCGCGACGTAGGCGACGGAGCCGGAGAGCAGCCTGGAGTCGACCTTCGGCTCGGAGCCGGAGGAGGGGGCGGGGGTCACCGAGACATCGACGGTGCCGCCGGTGGAGGGACGGCGCAGGGTGAGCCGGATCTCCTTGCCCGCAGGGGGTCTGATGAGCCCGTCCAGGACTCCCTGGGAGAGCACCCCGTTGACGAAGAGCGGCACCCCCTCGGCCGAGACGAGTTCGTCGCCCGGCCGGATCCCCGCCTTCGCGGCCGGACTTTCCGGGCGTACGTCGGTGATGAAGAGCGGCGGGGTGGCCGCGGGATCGATCACCCCTGGGGGACGGATGCCGGAGAGGCGGGCGCCGAGGGACAGTCCACCAGGGGTCGGGCGCTCCCAGTTCGCGTGGTTGTCGTCGAGGCTCCGCACCATGCCCCGCATCGTCGCCTCCGCGACCGCCTGCCGTACCTCGGGATCGGCGGGCAACGTGCCGACGACCTTCTGGTAGACGGCGCTGAACGCAGCCCAGTCGGCTTTCTTGTTGCCGGTGAGCGCCGGCATCGTCGCGTTCGGCCGGTCGAGTCCGCGGCGCTGCAACTCCTGGGTGAGCGCGGCGAACGCGGGCATCAGCAGCGCGCGGGGATCCAAGACTGGGCCGCTGTAGTAGTTGGCGAAGACGCAGTGGTATGCCTGCTCGAGGGTGGTGACGGTGGTCGGCTTCAACGGCGGAGGCTCGGACGGCCCCGACGGTCCTGACAGGGACACGCACGCCGGTGATCGGCCGCCGTACCCACGGTCGGCGCTCGCGCCGGTGGCCCCGGAACCGATGAGAGCGGCGAGCGTGATCGCGATGACGAACGATTTTCTGCTTCTCATGCCGCCGAGCTTCGCGATCATGCTGTTGCCCGGATGTGAACGCGAACGTTAACACCGCCGTAGCGGTCCCTCCGGTAGGAACACTGCTTTTGGGAGCCCGGCGCCGGTCGCGGGGAGATGGTACCGGCCGCGACCGATTGTGTCGGCTTGGCCGATCGGCCGACAGGGAGCCGGGCTACGTCATCGGGAGCGGGGGAGGAGGGATATCCGGTCGAGAAGGTTTTGCCTGTTCAGGCGGGTGTCTGTGTCGCGGTCCGCTCCTGTCGGCCGAGGAGTTGTTCGTGCAGGGTACGGGCGGTGCGTACGAAGTTGCTCGTCCCCTTGCGGGCCGCCGCCTCGGCGACCGCGGGGACGGGACCGCGCGCTTCGGCCCAGCGGGCGGCGTCGATCGCGAGGGAGAGCGCCTGAGTGTGCCCGGAATACGGTCGCTCGTCCGGTCCTGGCAGGTAGACCGGCAGCAACCCGGTCATGATCTCCCACACCTGCCGGTGCGCGCCCTGTTTCGCGCATTCCTCCAGCGCCGAGCGCACGGGGCTCATCGTGGTCACCTCCCTGCGCAGGGACAGCCCGAGCTGACGTCCGCATTCCACGGCGGGCAGGCAGCCGGCGGCGGCCGCGTCCAGCAGCAGCCGCAGACCGCGTTCGGGCCATGCGAACATGCCCAGCTGGGCCAACTGGACGGCGATCAGCAGCGCCGTCGCCTCACCCACCGGCCCGTCCTGGGAGAACAGCGCGGTCACGTACTGATGGAAGTAACCGGGCCGCTCCCAGGTGTCGAGCAGGTGCGGCAGTAGGTGCATGGCCACCGCCTCCCGATCCGAGGGCAGCGTCAGCCGCCAGAACTCCATGTACTTGCCGTCGTCTTCGCCCGTCCAGGAACGCGGATCGGACAGCAGCGTGTCGATCAGCGCGAGCCCCGTCGGTTCGATCCGGATGCGGGGGTTCAGCCGGGGGGAGTGCTCGCCCTTCTGCCGGTCGTGCGTGTAGGCGCCGCCGGCGTGTGCCCAGTCCACCCGCAACTGCGGCTCCGGCCGGTCGGTGAGCCAGCGCACCAGTGTGGCGCCCGCCTGAGAGGTCAGCTTCCCGGCACGGTCGATCACCTCGGCGGACGCCTCGCGAGGCAGTCGCAGCAGCGCCTGCCCCAGGTCGGCGGGCAGGGCCTGGGCGCCGGCCCGCTCGTACCCCTCCAGGCGGGCCACCAGCTCGGCGGGATCGAGGTGACCGGAGGTCAGGGTCGGGGTGGCCAGCAGGTACGAGGGCAGCGTCCCGGCTTTCAGCGCGGAGTGGACCTCGGCGCAGCGCAGCAGCATGGCGTAGTGCGGTGCCGAGAGGTGACGCGGGTCAGGCAGGCGGTCGTGCGGCGGCTTCTCCTGCTCCTCCAGGCTTCTCCAGCTGCCCGACGACATGATCCACACGTTCAGGATCTCCGCTTCGAGCGGCGGGCCCTGGGTGAAGTGCTCAAGATTGCCGAGCGGAGTGCCGTTCTCGGTGAGGGCCGCGGCGATGTTCTCTCGCATCTCGGCGGGCAGCCGGCCGAAGTCCACCTCGATGTCGCGCTCCTCGCCGCCTTCGGCGATGCGCACGCCGATGACGTGCCTGGCGTACTTGGGAGCCTGTTCTGGCTCGGGGATCGGCGGCTCCTGTCCGGGGTCGGCGGCCTCGCGCAGCAGCGCCTCCGTCCACTCCTCCAGGTGGCACCATTGGCGCCGCTGGTAGATGCGGCCCCGGCCGGGGCGCGGTCGCCTGGACGGGTCGCGGACGAAACCGTCGAGCCACCGTTCGAAGGTGATGACGTCGCTCACCTGGTCGTAGGTGGCGGTCAGGTCCTCCAGCGCCGGTGGGAACGGCTCGCGGGCGACCGGCTGGAACGGCGGCAGCGTCCCCGGCTCGAAGTCGTCGATCTCCTCCGGCTCGGCCGCCACCACCCCGTAAGACTGGGAGAGCCGCGCCGCCAGTTCGGCGGGCAGGACGCTCGCCGCCTCGCGGACGGCCTCGGCCCCGGCGGGCGTGAAGCGCCGGGCATGCTTGACGGCCAGGCGCACCGCGCGCTCGCGCACCTCGTAGGGCTCGCACAGGAATGCCGAGGCGAGCGCCGGGGCCAGCTCGTCGAGGTCGCCGTCCGCGTCGCGGGCGGCTTGGTCGAGCAAGGTCAGCCCGGCCCGCACGAGCTTGCCCTCGGGGCGGAACAGCAGCGCCGACACCGCCTCGTCGATCTCCTCGCCGCTCAGCCCACCCGCACCGCGCAGCTGCCGTAGCGCCAGCTCGGCCACCGGCCCCGGCGCGGCGGGCAGCAGCCGCAGGTAGTCGCGAGTGCGTTCAGCGCTCGGCGCCGGGTCGAGCATCTCGTGCAGGCGAACGAAGAAACGCAGGTCGGCGGGGTTGCCACCGCGCAGGAACCGGCGCAGGCAGCCGTCGACCAGCGGCTCGGGGGCTAGCCGGCCGGCCGTGACCGCGGCGCGCAGCGCCCCCAGCCAGGTGCGGAGGCTGGGATCCCACGAGGGCGGATCGACGCTGTCTCCGCGCAGCGCCCGGCCCACGCCCTCGGCCTCGAACAACCGGGGCACCAGGTGCTCGGCCAACGGGTCGTGCTCCAGATCCGGCGGCTGGGACACCCAGGCGACGGCGAGCGGGTCGTGCTCGGGCGGGACGGCACCGCTACGGCGCAGCAGCTCCAGGGCCAACGGCATGCTGTCGTCCCTGACCTGGGTCCGGTTGCCACGCAGCCGCAGGGCCAGCCGCACCGCGAGACCGGCCTGCCACTGCTGCGGTCGCGCGGCGATCACCCGCAGCAGCGGCCCGGAGTCCAGCGGTGGCCGCCAACGGGTGAAGTCGCGCCGATACAGCCAGGTCGCGACGGCGGCCACCCCGCCGAACACACCCGCGCCGGCGACCCGCATGGGCTCGATCCATTCCTCGCCGTCGGTCCACACCCCCTGGCGCCGGTCGCGTTCCTCGACCGCTGTCCTGGCGACGCCGATATGGTCGGGCAACTCGCGAGCCACCTCCCGGCACCCGGCCTCGTCCAGAGCCAACACGGTGTCTGCGACCAGGGCAGGGTCACCGGCGGCGATGGCCGCGCGCACGCTCGACCAGGCCCCGCTCACGGGGGAGTGTGTCGTCATGCCGCACACCGTAGAGATCGCCCCCGACAGAACCGGATCTCACATGAACAGCACCGGGTAGGCGATGCGTTGGAGGTGGAGGGCGGAGGTCGCCCGCCTCCTTGGCCTTGCTCAGGAGTTCGCGCACCCCGTGCAGGACATGGTGGCCGGACGGACAGGCCTGTTACTCCGAGTGGTTTGACAGACACGGAGGTGGACTGCTTCACTTGGGGCATCGCCCCACGGGACACGCGCCGGTGGGAACAGGCCCCGTCCGTTGGACGGGGCCTTGTATTTTCTCACCAGGTCGTCGGCCGCCGGATCTCTCCTCGCGAGTCCTCCAGCTTTTCCGGAAACTGGCAGGTGGCCAGGACGGTCTCCCGGATCTCTCGGAAGAAGGTTGGGGTGGCGGCTTGTAGGTCGAGACTCCGTCCGCGTATGCGATGGGGGTTGACCACGCCCACGCGAAGGCCGACTTCGTGGCAGACCAGTCGGATGGGCTCGGCCAGATCGGCGTCGTTGCTGATCACGATGGCGACCTGGCAATCCTCTCGGAAGGCGTCCGCGAGCAGATAGGTCGCAAGATTGACGTCCGAACCCTTCTCCTCGGTCTTGATGACCTCCACCGTCGTGGGGCCTACTACCGGTGGATAGGCGAGTCGCATTCTTGTCTTTTCCGCTGGAACCGTCCCAGATGGATGGTGAGGTGAGGAATGGTAGACAGGGCTCTGAGGTAAAAATCCTGTTTGTTTGGGCCATCGGGGTCATCGGGGCGGGCTGAAACCTTGGCGGTGAAGTAGCGGATGCGGTGGATCTGATGGGTGGGTGCGAGTCGCCGGGAAAGAGCGTCGAGGTCCAACCACTTGTAAGGAGTCCCCTTAAGGCAGCCGTAGAACAGGTTGAACCCGTCAACATAGAAGTTCGTAATCACAGAGTGAATCTATCGTCACGCAAAGTTAAAACAGTGGGGCTTGGCATACTGCTTGGGCGGAAGCGTGAGAGCCGGAAGCCGGTAGGACAATCGCCTCTCAACTGAAGAGTGCGACGTCGAGCGTGGCTCATCGAGGGCAGGCGGTCTTCTTACCGCGATCGGGCGAGCCGGAATCCCAGGTCGTCGATGCGGAAGGTCGGGTGGCTCTTGCGGCGGCACGACGCCCGGCATCCCCGGGGGTGATCGGACACACCTCCGCCCCTGAAGACCCGGTACGGGCCGTAGACCTCGGGGTCGTAGACGTCCCAGCACCACTCCCACACGTTGCCGATCATGTCGTACAGCCCCCATGGGTTCGGCGCCCTGGTCGCGACGTCGCGGACCTCGCCGCCGGAGTTGCCGCGGTGCCAGGCGATCTCGTCCAGCTCCCCGTAGCGGACGCCGGTGGTCCCGGCCCGGCACGCGTACTCCCACTCGGCCTCGGTCGGGAGGCGGTAGCCGTCGGCCTCCCGGTCGAAGACCACGTCCTCGCCATCGGGGTCGTCGCCCATCGAGTAGCAGGGGGCGAGCCCTTCCGCCCGTGAGAGCAGGTCGCAGAACCGGACGGCGTCCATCCAGGAGACCTCGGTCACCGGCGTCCGCGGCCCCGCCGGGCTCGCGGGCGCCTCACCCAGGACGGCGCGGTACAGCTCGCGGGTCACCGGATAGGAGGCCAGCTCGAAGGCCCCGATCTCGACCTTCCAGATCGCCTTCGTGCCCTCGTCCCGCAGGAAGACGTTTCCCGCCGGGATCGCGACCATGTGCTCGGCGACGGCGATGGCGGTCGCCTCGCGCGGCGTCGACTCGGCGATCATCGTTCGTCCTGCTCCACCCGATCGGTCCCGGACACACCCGTCCGCGAACGCTACCAGGCGCGTCGGCGGGCCGACGGTCTCGCGGTCGCGACCGGGATTGTCGGTCTGTTCCGCTACGTTGCCGCCATGGCGGATTTCGTACTGGTCGCAGGTGCGTGGCTCGGGTCGTGGGCGTGGGACGAGGTGGTGCCCGAGCTGCGCGCGGCCGGGCACGGCGCCCATCCGCTGACACTGTCCGGTCTCGCGGACAAGCGGGGCGTGCCCGCCGGGCAGCGGACCCACGTTCAGGACATCGTCGACGAGGTCGAACACCGTGATCTGCGCGACGTCGTCCTGGTCGGGCACAGTTACTCGGGAATCCCGGTCGGTCAGGCCGCCGAGCGGATCGGTGACCGGTTGGCCCGCGTGGTCTTCGTCGACGCCAACGTTCCGGCCGACGGAGAGTCCTTCGTGTCCGGCTGGCCGTACGGCCGGGCGATGGTGGAGGCCTCGATCGCCGAGACCGGCGGCTTCTGGGCGCCGCCCGTCGCGGCCGACTACGACGGCCAGGGTCTCACCGGCGAGCAGATCGCCCGGATCGTGAGCGGCGCGACGCCGCATCCGGGCGCCACGTTGACCGAGCCGGCGGTGCTGGCACGCCCGCTCGGCGAGCTCCCGGCGACGTACGTCAAATGCCTGCTCGACGGCGACGAGCCGAGCGACGACGTGGCCAAGCTGCTGAGCGGTGAGCACTGGCGGCTGGTCAAGATGGACACCGGTCATTGGCCGATGTTCTCCCTGCCGCGAGAGCTGGCGCGGATCCTGCTCGACGAGGCCGCGGCGTGACGGCCACCGCCGTTCCGGCCACTTTTGTCAGGCGCATGAGTGGACGGTGTGGGAGTGCCTGAGCGGGGCGCGGGTGCCGCGGCGGAGCGCGGCGGTCTCGCGTGGGCGGTGACCGAGATGGCCGCGCCCCAGTACGTCGCGGTCGCGTTGCCGCCGGTGGCCGGTCTGCTCGCCCACGGATGGGTGGGCGCGCTGTGGGGTCTGCTCGCGTCGGCGCTGTGCGCCGGTGTGCCCGTTGGGGTGATCGCGGTCGGCGTGCGGCGGGGCCGCCTGGACTCGATGCATCTGGTCGACCGGAATTCTCGTAGGGGGCCGATGCTCACCGGGCTGATCGCGGTGGTCGTCGGTCTGGTGGTGCTGGTCCTGCTGGACGCGCCGCTCATCGTGACGGCCACGGCAGGGGTGATGCTCGGCTGGATCCTGGTCATGGGGGCGATCACCTTGACGTGGAAGGTCTCCTTTCACACGGGGGTGTCCGCCGGGGCGGTGGTCGTGCTGGCACATGTGCTGCCCGCCGCGGTGACGCTCGCGGTGGGTGCCGTCCTCGTCGGCGTGATCGGGTGGGCTCGGGTGAAGGTCTCCCACCACACGCCCGCCCAGACCCTCGTGGGTGCGGTGACCGGGGCGGGCGTGGCGTGGGCGGTGCTGGCACTGACGCTCTGACTCTGCCTTCGGTTTCGCGTGCTCCATCCCGGGATCGCGCTCCATCCCGAGATATGGGGCCGCACGCCTCAGCGCAACGATGACCTGGCCGTGGGCGCCAACCGGAGTCGCCGCGGAGCGCCGGTGAGGGTTTCCGACAGTTCCGGGAGCACCCGATCGCGCCATGTGCGTGAGCCGGCCAGCCGCTCCTGATGATCGGCGAGATCGTCGGGACCGGCGAACCGGGAGAACCACACGAAGACGTTCTCCCCGATGCGGATCGGCAGGGCGGGGAAGGTGTTCTCGGCGTACTCGGTTCGCAGGCAGGCGAGCGGTCGTGCTCCGGTCTCGGTCAGCACCGGTCGTACGAAGTGGTCGAAGAAGTCCGCGAACGCGTCGTCGAACGGCCGGTCGCGGTGACAGAGCGTCGCGACGACGATCGACGTCGGAGTGGCATCGCCGAGTGGAGGCCGCGCCGCTGCCGGGAAGTCCTCTCGGGTGCGCAACAGCAGCACGTCATCGGAGTCGATCATCGTCGCGTTGGCCCGATCGCGGTTCGCCTTCCAGACCGGACCGCCGTAGAAGGAACGCAACGCCTCGGCGCGGCGCTCCATGTCGGGAAATCCGCGGAGCCAGACGAATCGGTCCGGGGCGTCGAGGTCGCGGAACTGGCCGATGACGGTCATTCCCGTCGCCTCCTGCGGCTCGACGAACTCCCGCTCGAAGAGGTCGATCAGTACGTCGCGTTCACCCTCGTGCAGGGTGTACTGCCTGAGCTCGACGATCGGGTATCGACTGTCCTCCACCGGTGAGGCTCCTTCCGTTTTGATGGAACAAACATTGTTACTACTGAAGGCGCGTGTTATCCGAAGGCGGGCGTCGGTGCGCCTACAGGCAGTCCCGCAGCACGTCGGCGATCGAGGTGAGAGCGAGTTCGCGGCGCAGGCTCTGGTCGGCCCGGTTGTAGACCACGTCCAGCACGGGCCGGATTCCCCTGCCGATCGGGCATTCCAGGTTGGGTTCGGTGCGGTGCATGGCGAAGAGCGGTTCTCGCTCCACGGCGTCGTACACCTGAAGCAGGGTGATGTCCTCGGGCGCGCGGGCCATGCTCCAGCCGGCCCCGGCCCCGTGGCGGACCTCCACCAGGCCCGCCCGGCGCAGATCGCCGAGGCTGCGTCGGATGATCACCGCATTGGTGTTGACGCTGGCGGCGACCTGCTCCGAGGTGAGCCACTCCTGCCCGCGTCGCTGGGCGAGCGCGATCCAGGTCAGCGCGTGTACGGCGATCGTCAGCCGGCTGTTCGCGGCCATCGGCCCTCCTGTCTGTAACAAGACATGTTACAGCTAAACGGCCGACGCTGAACCGGACGCGGGGCGCGCGAAAAGCGCTCGGGTGCTTGGTCGTACGTGTTCACCGGCGGCGACGTGAGCTGATTCATGTCTGCAAGACAGTAAGGCACAGGATCGGCCGATCATTGTTTAAAGGCGGCCCTGGCATCCGGAAGGTGCGCGACAGCGCCTTCCCGAACGCCGTCGCGCGGGCCGCCTCGTGAAAGCCCAGCTCCAACGGCATTCGGGCCCGCGCCACCTCATATCCGGGACCTCAGCACGTCGACCTCACAGCCCGGCGCGAACGGGTCGAAGCCATGCTCGCCCAGCCAGCGAACCACCAGCAGGCTCCGCAACGACCACCAGGCGCGGATCACGTCGAGGTCGACATCGGTGCCGTAGCCGGTGACGACGTCGCCGAGGTGCTCCTCGTGTCCGAGCGTGAAGGTGGCGAGGTCGAAGAGGGCGTCACCTCGGCCCGCCTCGGACCAGTCGATGATGCCCGTGATCTCGTCGCCGTCGACGAACACGTGAGCGATCTGCAGGTCGCCGTGCGTGAACACCGGAGTCCACGGCCGGAGCGCGACCTCGGCGACCTGGCGGTTGCGGGTGACCAGGTCGGCGGGCAGGACGCCGTTCGTCACGAGCCACGCGCACTCGCGGTCGAGATCCGCCGCCAACTCCTCGATGCCCCGGCCGGCCTGGCCGAGCCGGGGCGGCAACGGCGCGTCGTGCAGCTTCCGGATGGCGGCGCCCGCCGCGGCCCACGCCGCCGGGGACGCGGTCGACGGCTCGCCGAGGCGACCGAGGGCCGTTCCCGGGACCGCGGTGATCGCGAGCACCGGCGGCTTGTGCCACAGGACCTTCGGGGTCGGGACCGGCGCCAGGGCGATCGCCTCGACCTCGACGTCGATGCGCGCCTGATCGGCGTCCACCTTCAGGAAGATGTCCCCGACGCGCAGGGTCGCGCGCTCGGAATGGGCGACGACTACTTCGACCTCATCCATGGGCAGCCAGTATCCCGGGGATGATCGTCGAAGTCGCCGGGTTTGTCGCGTGCGACGGCAGCGGCCGACCGCGTCCCACCACCGAGCGGCACCGGGCCACCCGAGCCGGACCCGGCTCGTCCCCGTCACCCGTGACTCGATGCGGGTGCGTACCGCCGCCGCCCGCCGGTCGTCGTAGTCGGCGAGGAGGTTCGGCGTCTTCGCCCGGTGCCGGACGGAGGAACCCGGGTCGTAGTCAGGCGCGAGCGGGTCAGCCGAAGCGGACGAGCCCTTGCTCGAAGGCGAAGACGACGGCCTGGACCCGGTCGCGGAGGTCGAGTTTGGTGAGGATGTGACTGACGTGCGTGCGGACCGTCCCCTCCGACAGGTGCAGGCGGGCCGCGATCTCGGCGTTCGTCAGACCACCGGCGATCTCGGTGAGCACCTCGTGTTCGCGCGGACTGAGCAGCGCGGCCCGTCTGTCCGGGGACTTGCCCGCGTCGGGAAGGCGGGGGACGAAGTGCGACAGGAGCCGCCGCGTGGTGGAGGGGGCGATGACCGCGTCGCCACGGTGCACGGTGCGGATCGCCTCGACGAAGGAGGCCGACCCGGTGTCCTTCAACAGGAAACCGCTGGCACCGGCCTTGATCGCGCCGAAGGCGTACTCGTCCAGGTCGAAGGTGGTGAGGATGAGCACCTTGGGGCCGCCGCGCGCGCAGATGCGCCGGGTCGCCTCGATCCCGTCCATGCGGGGCATTCGCACATCCATCACCACCACGTCGACCTCGACCTCGTCCAGCAGGTCGAGGGCCTGCCGACCGTCCGCCGCCTCACCGACGACGTCGATGCCGGGCTCTCGGCGCAGCACCAGCCGGAAGCCGGTGCGGACCAACTCCTGGTCGTCGGTGAGCAGCACGCGGATCATCTCGCCCACGGATCACGTCCAGGGAATGGTCGCCCCGACCTGGAAGCCGCCGCCGGGCAACGGCGCGGCCCGCGTCGTACCGCCGAACATCGCGGCGCGCTCGGCGATGCCGACCAGGCCGTACCCGGCCCCGCCGGGGTCGGGCGATGTCGCCGACCTGCGACGACTCTCACCGGCACCGTCGTCGGTGACCTGGATGTGCAGTCCGTCTTCGGCGTAGCGTAATAGCACCTCGGCGTTCGCTTCCTTGCCAGCGTGCTTGAGCGTGTTGGTCAGAGCCTCTTGCACGATCCGGTAGGCGGCCAGGCCCAAGCTGGCCGGTGGTTCACGAACTCGTCCCTCGACCCGTAACCGTACCCTCAGCGGCAGCCGCTCGACCAGGTTTTCTATCGCCTCGATGCCGGGCTGCGGTGCTACGGGGGCCTCACGCAACACCCCCAGGAGCAGCCGCAGCTCGCCCAGCGCGACCCGGCCCGACTTCCCGATCGCGCCCAGCGCCTGCTCCACCTCGGCGCGGTCGTCGTCCAGCAACGCGGCCGAGGCGCCGTCCGACTGGACCACCATCGCGCTCACGTTGTGCGCCACGATGTCGTGCAACTCCCGCGCGATCCGCACCCGCTCCTGGGCCAGCACCAGCTTCACCCGCGCGTGGGCCACGGCCTCGGCCTCGGTGTGCCTGAGCCTGCCCAGCCCCCAGGCCGCGACGCACACGACGGCCGATATCGCGAACAGATCCTCGGGAGGTACGGGCCGCGGGAGCGGCGTCAGCTCCAGACCGCCCCAGATCCGGACAGCGGTCAACGCGAGGGGCAGCAGCATGCCGGCCAGGAAGAAGCCGACCCGTTTGGAAGAGACCCACCGTCCCGCCGTGTAGAACATCAGCATCAGCGCGGTCGGGGTGCTCAGGTCGGCCCACGAGGCGTTCCACTCCGTCCAGATGTCCCACCTTCCGCCGACGAACCACAGCGTCCAGACCAGGGCCAGCACCGACAGCGGGAACCTGCGCCGCCACGCCAGACTGGCGTAGGCCAGCAGGTCACCCCAGAACATCATCGGCAGCCGGGTGAAGTCGGCGATGCTCTGGTCGTAGTAGGGCACCTCGATCAGTAGGTACGTGCAGGCCGCGACGGCGAGGAAGGCGTCGGACACCTGCGGGTGACCGCTCCACCACACCAGCAGGCGCCGCACCATGTCCCCGACGCTACGGCAGGATCTCCGCGCAGGCATCGTCCGTCCCGCGTAGGTTCGCCTGCCTATCCGCCCCGGGGAGAATCGGCCGTGAGACGGATGCGCGCCGAGCGCGCGTCCGTCTTCTCCTTCGCCGCCGATCGTCTCGCCGGGGCATCCGCAGGGACTTTTCCCTTTCCGGCCGGTGTGCGCCCATCGGGGCTACGTAGATCCGCCGACGACGAATTCCGCGACGCGGCCGATGTGGACCGATCCGCTCGCGTCGCACCCTTGGGACGTCAGCGAATCCCGGGACCCGTCCGGTGAAACGCCGGACCCGGATTCCGGGCTCCAACCACCGAGGAAAGGGGTTCACATGGCGTTCCTGAGCAGGCGCCTTCTCAGCAGGGGGGTGGTGACCGCCGCCGCCGTCTGCGCGCTGGGCGCCTCCGGCGCGACCCTCGCCCACGCGGAGGGCCAGTTCACCACCAGGCTGGAGAACGTCGCCGCGGGCTTCGAGTCCCGCACCTGGAAGGATGCCAACAGCGACCACTGGAGGACGGCGGTCGAGCTGTCCGGTTGCTCGGCCAACTCAAGAGCGGCGGTGCCGAGCCTGGGGCTGTACCGGGAGCGCACCGGCCCGGACACGCACTACGGCACCAAGGGCTACGGCGGCTGCGGCTCGCGGAAGGTCCGGGGCGACTGGGGAGACGTCCGCTCCGGTAAGTACCACTTCACCGTGAAGAACATGGGCGCGGACTTCTACCGGATCTCCGCCCGCAGGGTCCAGGTCTACTGGTAAAGAGCGCGCGGGGTCACGGCCGTTCAAGGTTTCGCACGATTCGGGAGCCGGCCGTGACCCCCGCCGACGCGATCCCGTCGAGGAAGAAATGCCGATCTCATTTCAGGGGTGCGGATTCGGCCACCGCCGAGGCTCCCTCGTTCTCACCGGTCTTGATCTCTCCCTTCCCGAGGGCCGCACGGTGCTGCTCGGACCGAACGGGTCCGGCAAGTCGACGCTCCTCGGACTGGCCGCCTCGCTGTTGCGCCCGCGTACGGGCCGGGTCCTCTACCGGGGACTCGATCCCGCCCGCCGCCGGGACAGGGCACGCTACCGGTCGCTGGTCGGCTGGATGCCGCAAGAGATCCGGCCGCTGCCCGGACTGACGGTGCGCGAGCAGGTCGGCTACGCCGGCTGGCTCAAGGGACTGTCGCAACGGGAGGCCTGGCGCAGGTCACTGGAGGCACTGGAGGTGGTGGAGCTGGGCACGCTGGCGGACGGCCCCTGCGCGGAGCTGTCGGGCGGCCAGCTCCGCAGGGTCGGGCTGGCTCAGACGCTGGTGCACGACGCCGAGGTGATCCTGCTGGACGAGCCCACCGCGGGATTGGACCCGGACCAGCGCGAGCGGTTCCGGGAGATCGTCGCACGGGCGGGGGAGCGCGCCCACCTGGTCGTGGCCACCCACGACATCGCGGACCTGGCAGGCACGTACGACTCGGCCGTGGTGCTCGACGCGGGCGGGGTGGGCTACGCCGGGCCGCTCGCGGGCCTGGTGACATCGGCCGGCGGATCCGTCCGCGGCTCCTTCTCCGACCAGGTCGGGCGCGCCTACCGGCGGCTCGTGACGAGGGAGGTCTGACCCGTGCCGCTGCGTCGCCGGCTGCGCTCCTCCGCGGCCCTGACAGCCCTTCCTCTCATGGCCGTCTACCTGTTCCTCGTGCTGGGCGACTCGGCGAACTCCCTGGAGGACAACTGGCTGTCCGCCACCGTGCTCGCCGCGTCGGCCGGGGTGATGGCGATGGGCCCGGTGTGCGCGGCGGCGGGCGCCTGGGAGGGGGCCAGGCTGTCGCGCGGCCGGGTGGAGGGCACCGCCCCGGTACGGTCTCCAGCGGAGATCCTCGCCTGGTCGCTGCTCCCGATCCTGGGCGCCGCCGTGCTCGGACTGCTGGGCGCGCTCTCGTTGGTGGCGATCGCGATGGCGGACGTCCCGGGGGCGCCGGCACCCTCGGTTCTCGTGGTGGCGCTCCTGGTGATCGCCGCCTGGACTCTCGCCGGGTTCGCCGTCGGCCGCTTCCTGTCCCCGCTCCTCGGCGTGCCGTTGCTGCTGGCGGGCACGTGGTTGTGGCTGGCCTACCCGGCCGCCCTGGAGACCTTCTGGGTACGCCACCTCACCGGCAACAACCTGGGCTTCTGCTGCGAGACCGGCACGACGTTCCACCCGGGCGCCCTGAGCGCCCAGACGATCCTCGCCCTGGCCGTCGCCGGGGCGGCGTTTCTGGCCTGGGCGCGTCACAGGGGCACGCGCCGGGCGTGGGCGGGGATCGTCGGCCTCCCCCTGGCGGCGGGCTTGGTGGCCTTCCCCCTCGTACGGGACATGGGCCCCGAGGCGCAGGTGCCACGCACCGGCGGCCTGGTGTGCTCCCGGTGGGACGGGGCCGAGGTGTGCGTGTGGCCGGAACGAGGGAAACGGCTCGCGTTCGCCGCCGGGATCGCCCTGCCCGCGGTGCGGCGGCTGTCGGCGGCGACCGGGCTGCCCGCACCCGGCCGCGTCACGGAGGGGCCCGCCGACGGCCGGACGTCCTGGCGCTTCGCGGTGCCACCGGGGGCCGGTGGCGATGACGTGCTCTTCGGCCTGGCCATCGGCCTGCTGCCCGCAGAGCCGCCGTCGTGCGGGCCCGACTGGTCCGGTGCCGACGCCTACGCGCCGCTGAGCGCCTGGCTGGCCCTGACGGCGGGTGCCGGGCGGGACTCGGTCGCGCGCAGGACCGGTTCGGCCTCCCTCGGCGTCGCCGAGCGCGCACTGGCACTGCCGTCGGCCGAGCAGGCCCGGTGGTTCCGGCACAACCTCGCGGCGCTGCGCCGCTGTGACATCCCTCCCCGGGAGGTGACCCCACTGTGAGGACCTGGCTCCACGTGCACCACGTCGCCTGGTCGGCACTCGCTCTCGCGATGACGGCGGGGGTGGTCGCGGTGGCCGGTGACGTCCTCGTACCGGTCCCGAACCTCTCGCGAGGGGACCTGGACGGCGTGCCGCTCGCCCTGATCGCGCCGCTGGCGGCGAGCGCCGTGCTCGTGCGCGGCGTGTCCGCGGGCCCCGCGGACCTTGAGGCCGTCGCGGTCCGTCCCACCGGCGCCTACCGCGCTGGCCTGGTCGCCGCCGCCTGCGCGGCGCCACTGCTGGCGGGACTTCTCCTCGCCGGTACGGTGCCGTACGGGATGGCGGCGGCCCGCAACCTGGCGGGCTTCACGGGGCTGGCACTGGTGGCCTCCCGGTGGCGGCGTGACGCGGCCACCGCGGTGCCGGCCGCCTACATGATCGCCGCGATGCTCCTGGGCGGCGGATCCGGCACCGGATCACCGTGGGACTGGGCGATCACCGACTCTCCCGGTCACTCCTCCTGGGCCGTCCCCGCGACGGCGTTGGCATTCGGTCTGACCTGCTCGGTGTTCCCCGGGCGAGGGGGGAGCGGGGAAGAAGGCGTCGGGATCAAGCGTCGGGGATGTCCGCCTTCGCCGCGCTGAGCATGATGCCCGGGATGACGACCAGGCGCTCATCCGGAGCGAGGGACACGCCTTCCGGCAGGTGAGGGCCGTAGGCGGCCGTGAGGTCCCTGCCGATCACCGCGATGTCACCGTTGCTGAGTCGCCAGATGTCTGGGCATTCGTCACGGCCGTCCGAGTAACCTAACTCTTCGGCGGACTTTCCTAGTCGCCGTTCGAACAACGCGGAAGAGTCGGCTTCCCAGGAACGAGTCATGCCCGCCTCCACTCGGCTTGGCTGAGCGTTTCACCTGTGCGGAGCATATGTCGGACGCTTCTCCGGGACAACGGGATGAGCGGATTGACGCGTGAAAACAGCTGGAAGAACAAACGGTCGACCGAAACGGGAGCAAGGCGGGCCGATTGAAAATTTTCGCCCCACCGCTTCGCCGATTATCGATGCGCAGAGTTATGGTGCCTTTACGCCGGGTCAAGCTTGGGTGGCCGGATGTAGACCGTGATGGGCCTTTCCGGTTTAACGCTATGGCCGCATTTTCCAGCAACCGGTTTGTCGGTGATCGCTGCTGATGGTCGATGGACTCCAGAGGCGTCGGGAACATCATGCTATAAAAAGTGCACACGGATTTTCTTCGCCGAGACTCTCATATTCAAGAGGTGGAATCCCGGATGTCCATCCCTGCTGGACCACCCCTTCCCTGACTATCTCGCCTGCGACCTGCTGGGCGACCGGCGCCTCGCCGTCAGCGAAACAGCTTCGCGCGGGAGATTACGGAATCTGATCGGCGGGACGGGACCGCTTGTTTTGTTCTGTCCGCTTATACGGCAGTGCCGCGCTAAGATCGCGTCTCGTGCTTCCGAATAATTTATGGCGTATTACCAGGATTTGGGTAGTAGGTCTGGTTCTTGCGGCGGCGGTCGCGGGCCTGCTGCTCGGCGACGCCTGGCTCTGGGTGGCCGTCGAATGGTCGCCGTTCTACGGTTTCGACGAGTTCGACACCCCGACGACCGTGGTGCTGCTCGTGGTCGCCCTGGTGAAGGCCGCGCTCCTGTGGCTGATCCTGCGTCCCCCCGCGCCGGGACCGCTGGACCGCCGAGAGAAGGCGCTGCGCCGACTGCTGTATCTGGCGGTGGCGTACACCCTCGTGCTGTGGTATCCGATCATGCTGATCCCCGGCGTGGTCGACACGGTATTCCAGCTCGTGCTGTGGACCGCGATCGACGTCCTCTACCTGCTCGTTATCCGCTGGCGGTCCCGCGTGCTGCGCGTGGCGGCCGGAGCGACGTTCGCGGCCCAACTGGCCGGGACAGTCAGTCAACTGCTCGCCGAACTCGGCCTCACGGAGTTCGGATCGGGCCGCCTCGCCGAACTGGGCCTTCTGACGTTCGGCGGAGTGGCGGCGACGGCCATCACGGTCGTCGGACAGTGGCGTGACGGCCGGTGGAGCCGCGGCACGCAGGTCGCCGGATGGTTGTCGGTGGGCGTCTACGCGCTGGTGAACCCGTTCAACATGTTTTTTGCGGAGATTGCCGACGGCGGTCCGGCGGTGCCGATCATGATGGGCGCGGTCGGGCTCGTCAGCGTCGTGTGGATCGCGGCGACCGCCCGTGAACTGTCCGGCGAGGGCCGTCCGGCGGACCTTCCGCCCGCGCGGCGGCGCGTGATCCGCGTCGCGGTGACGGCCGTGGCCGTACTGCCGATCATCGCGATGATCCATCCGGAGCAGACCCCGCACCTCACCTACACCGGCTGGTCGACGGACTGCTACGACCGGCGCAACTTCGGCGACCTGAAACCCGCGGAACGCGACGCCGAGTTCCTGTGCCGGGCGCGGAGCGCAGAGGGCGGAGTCTCGCCCATGTTTCCCGACAGCCTGTCGGACCAGGGGGTCCTCGCGTACGGGCGGGCACTGTGCCACGCGAAGAACCGCGACGAGCAGGAGACGATTCTGACGCGGGCCGGGAGCGCGTGGCCCGCGCGGGGCGCGGACCCGTGGGACCTCGTCTACGTCTGCCCGGAGATCGTCGGTGCGACTCATCCCCAACTGCTGTGGTCGACCGCGGAGGCGGAGGCGGCGGGCACCGCCTACATCGCCGAGGAGAACGCGAAGTGCCGCGACCCGTGGCCTCGGACGAAGGGGGTCGCCCAGGCCACGGCCAAATACTTCCTGTTCGTCGACGGCGATCCCGGCTATCTGGTCCACGACTCCGGAGAGGCGGAGGAAGAGGCGATAGGCGAGTTCTACGACGACAGCGCCCTCGGCGGGGAGGCCGACGGTGCGGTGCTCATCGGACACGTCGCCGACGTCGTCGATCTGTGTCTTACGGTGAAGGCTTTCCGCACTGCACCGCCACGGCGGACGGCCGGGTGGGATCAGGTCACCGAGATGCCGATCGTCAGCCGCAGCGGCCGGCTCACCGTGCCGGAGATGGGCGATGGAGAGGTGGGGGCGGGTGCCCCGATGCCGAACCTGGCGATCGCGGGAAAGGGCCACTACCGGCTCCGTGTCTACGTGCGGGTCAGTGACGCGGAGGAGGAGGAGCACCTGGTCGTCGTGTTCCCGGGGGCGTCGAGGAAGAAGCTGAAACTGAAGTCGTGAGCGATGGCGGGACGCACTCTCCTGCGTCACGGCCGCCCCCCTGGATGTCGGCGGTTGCTTATCCACTGTGCCGCCACTCGGAAGAGCCGCGGATGTCTCAACCTTGTTCAACTTCGGAGAGCCGGTTTGAGCGCTGCTTTTGCGAAGGACGGTCAGTCCGTGTCCTGTGCTCTGTGCGGCCCGCTTGACGTCAAGCAAACTTTAGGTTTGAGACTGTGCGCGAGGAGATCGAGAGAAAGTGGTTGATATGCGCATTGTCCAGGTAACGGCGTTCGGAGGGCCGGAGGTGCTGGTGGTGGGCCGGGCAGCGGAGCCGGTCGCCGGAGCCGGGCAGGTCGTGGTCGGGGTGTCCGTGGTGGATGTGCTGTCCCTTGAGACGCAGCTTCGCACCGGTTGGGGTACCGAATTCTTCGGCCAGAAGCCACCGTACGTGCCGGGGGGTGGAGTGGGCGGGCGAGTGGTCTCCGTCGGGGAGGGGGTTGATCCCGGCTGGGTCGGCCGCGACGTCATCGCCATGACCGGCGACGGAGGGTACGCCGAGCGGGTCGTGGTTCCGCTGGAGGCGCTGGTCCCCGTACCGGATGAGCTGGGTGTGCGGGAGGCGACGGCGCTTCTCCAGATCGGCCCGGCCGCGCTGAGCCTGGCCGGCGCGGCCGAGGTCAAGCCCGGAGAGCGAGTGCTGGTCACTGCGGCGGCCGGAGGGCTCGGCACCCTACTGGTGCAGCTCGCCCACGCGGTCGGTGCCCACGTGATCGCGACCGCCCGGGGCGGGCGCAAACTCGACCTGGCTCGGGAGTTGGGAGCCGAGATCGTGGTCGACTACTCCGAGCCGGGGTGGCTTGAGCGGGTCCGGGAGGCGGCCGGCGGCGGGCGGCTGCCCAGTGTGGCCGGCGGTGCCGGGGTGGACGTGGTCTTCGACGGTGCCGGGGGCCGGATCGGTCAGGACTCGTTCGAGGTCACCGCGCGCGGGGGCAGGTTCTTCACGTATGGCGTGCCCGGCGGGAGCTCCGCGCAGATCGATCCCGGAAAGGCCGAACGGCGTGGGGTGAGTGTGCACGGGATGGAGCAGGTGCAGTTCGCCCCGGAGAAAGGCAGGCGGCTGGCCGGGCTGGCGCTGTCCGAGGCGGCGGCGGGCCGGATCAGGCCGGTCATCGGACAGACCTTCCCCCTCGATCGGGCCGCCGATGCGCACGCCGCGATCGAGGCACGCGACACCGTGGGGAAGACCCTGCTGCTGGTCTGAGAGGTTCACCGGCCGGGCCCCACTTCTAGCAGTGCCCTCGTCGTGGCGCACCGGGGTCGTGAGCCCGGGGTTCATGTCGTCAACCGGGCACACAAGCGCTCAGGGGGAGAAAACCATGTCCCAGGCCATCCGCTATGTCCGCTATGGCGGTCCCGAGGTGCTCACTCTCGACGATGTTCCCCTCCCCGATCCCGGCCCAGGTCAGGTACGGGTCGCGGTACGGGCCACCGGGGTCAATGGCATCGACTGGAAACTCCGCAGCGGGTTCATGGATCGTGGTCGGCGGCCGGTCGGGCCCACCGGCGTCGGTGTCGAGTTCGCCGGAACGATCGATGCTCTTGGCGCCGGCGTCGGTTCGGGTAAAGGTGTCGGGGGCTGGAGCGCGGGTCAGGCCGTCTTCGGCAGAGTCCCCTCCGGTGCCGCGGCCACCCATGTCCTGGCCGACACCGGGAACCTGCTGGCCATGCCCGACTGGCTCTCCTTCGAGCAGGCCGCCGCGCTGCCGGTGGCCGTGGAAACCGCCTGGCGTGCCCTGCGGGAGCTCGACGTGACGGAGGGACACACGCTGCTGATCCACGCGGTCGCCGGCGGCGTCGGGCTGGTCGCCGCGCAACTCGCCAGGGCCAGGGGGGTGCGGGTGGTCGGCACGGCGAGCCAGGCCCGTCACGATTTCCTGCGCGACCTGGGCGTGCGGCCGGTCGAGTACGGCGAGTACGGCGAGGACCGCGAGGACCGCGAGGACATGGCCGAGCGGGTGCGCGCCGCGGCCCCGGAAGGTGTCGACGCGGTCCTCGACGCCTCCGGCCGCGACGTGCTCGCCATGTCGGTAGAACTGGCCGGTGGGCCGGACAGAGTGGTCACCATCGCCGACGGACGGGCCGCCGAGTATGGTGTGCGCTTCTCCAGCGGTGTCGGCGGGAGTCCTCTGGAGGAGGTCTTCGCCGAGGTCCTCCCCTTGCTGGAGCGCGGCGCGCTGCGTGTGCCGCTCGAGAGGACCTTCCCGCTGGAAAGGACCGCCGACGCGCACCGTCTCAGTGAGCAGGGACATCTCCTCGGCAAGATCGTGATCACCGTTCCGTGACGCGGGATTCGCGGTCGCCGACTCCGCCGGGCTGACGGGGTGAGATCGGTGTGGAACTCCTGGGCAGGGCCTCATGAGGCTCTCGTTCGGGTCTTGCGAGGCCCCAGGTCGGGATCCTGTGAACCTCCCGGCCGGACCTCACGGGTCCTGGTATGGCACCGTGCTCGTTTGGTAACGGTGATGTAACAGACCTTTACCGGTGATTACGTTCGGTGGTTGACTCCGAGCATCCACTGTAAGCGCTTCCACCTTCAGTCGTCGTTGAGTGTAAGCGCTTCCACTCGGCAGGGAGATCGGACGACAGGTGGCAAACAGCGACGAAGGTCAGGGTGCGACCATCTACGAGGTCGCGCAGCGGGCGGGTGTCTCCATCGCCACCGTCTCCCGGGCTCTGCGCAACACCGGACCCGTCTCGGCCGGGACGCGCGAGAAGGTGCTGAGGGCGGTCGAGGAGCTCAGCTTCACCCCGAGCCGCCTCGGCGTCTCCCTCGCCCAGGGCCGCCACGCGGCCAACGGAATCGTCTTCCCCGACCTGTCGGGCCCCTACTTCGCCGAAGTCCTCCTCGGCTACGAGGAGGTGGCCTCCGAGCTCGGCCGTTCCGTGCTCATCCTGTCCACGCGCGGGCGGGCCGCCGTACAGGACCTGGTCAGGGACCTGGTCGGCAGGGTGGACGGCATGGTGATCTTCGGCAGGACCGTCGAGGACGCCGTGGTGGACGAGATCGTCAGGAGCAGGACGCCGCTGGTCCTGCTCGCACGCGACCCCGTCGAGCGGGCCGACGCGGTCTGCAGCGAGAACACCTCCTCGGCCGAGGCGCTCACCGCCCACCTGCTCGGCCACGGTTACTCCACCTTCGCGATGGCCGGGGACGACGACGGGGGCGACGTCACCCAGCGCTGGACCGGGGTGAGACGGGTCCTGTCCGACCACGGGATCCGGCCCCCCGAGCCGCTGCCCTGCGAGTTCACCGTGGAGGGCGGGTACGAGGCGGGGCGGACCCTGCTCGCGGGGAAAGCGGGGAAGGCGGGAAGAGCCGGTGGAGCGGGCCGGCCGCAGGCGGTGATCTGCGCCGACGACCAGGTGGCCCTCGGCGTCATCCTGGCGGCCGAGGAACTCGGCCTCGACGTGCCGGGCGACGTGGCGGTCACCGGCTGGGACGACATCATGGCCGCCCGCCACGCCAGGCCCGCCCTCACCACGGTGCGCCAGCCCATGCGCCTGCTCGGCGCCAGTGCCGCCCGCGCGCTGGACGAACTCATCAGGGGCACTCGCAACGTCCCGAAGTCCGAGATTCTCCCCACCCAGCTGATCGTCCGATCCAGCTGCGGTCCTCACCCCCTGGAGGAAAAGTGAAGAAGTACGCCGTCGGGATCCTCGCGCTGGGACTGGTGCTCGCCGGGTGCGGCCGGAGCGGGGACGGGGCCGCGGAACAGGCGAGGGAGGTCGACACCGGCAAGGCCACCGGGGAGGTCACGGTCTGGGCGATCGGGGCGGAGGGGGAGGCGCTGGGCGCCTTCGCCAAGGACTTCGAGACGGCGAACCCCGGCATCACGATCAACGTGACCCCGCTCGGCTGGGACGTCGCCCACGACAAGATCACCGCGGCCATCGCGGGGAACGCCACCCCCGACGTCACCATGCTGGGCAGCACCTGGATGGGTGAGATGGCGAAGACCGGCGCCCTCGACCCCACCCCGGCCGACCTGATCGACAAGTCGGCGTTCTTCCCCGGCGCGTGGGGCACGGTCGAGGTGGAGGGGACCGCGTACGGCGTGCCCTGGTACGTCGAGACCCGCGCCCTGTACTACCGCAAGGACCTCGCGGAGAAGGCGTCGGTGAAGCCGCCCGTCACCTGGGAGGAGACCACCGCCTTCGTGAAGGCGCTCAAGGAGAAGGGCGGCGCCTCGCTCGGCGTGGAGCAGAACTTCCGGCAGGGCTCCTGGCAGGAGGTGCTGCCGCTGGTGTGGCAGGCGGGCGGCGAGATCGTCTCCGACGGGAAGTGGACGCTGGACACGCCCGAGATGGTCAAGGCGCTCAAGCAGTACGGCTCGTTCTTCGAGAGCGGGCTCTCCAGCACCGACCAGCCGACCGGCGCCTTCCCGCAGACGTTCGTCAAGGGGAAGGTCGGCGCCTTCTACTCGGGGCCGTGGATGATCGCGGGCCTGGAGAAGGAGGGCGGCGACGGCTTCGGGGACAAGTTCGCCGTCGCGCCCTACCCGAAGGGCAGCGCGGGAGGTCCCAGCCTGGTCGGCGGCAGCGACATGGTGGTCTTCAAGGACGCGAAGAACCGCGACGCGGCCTGGAAGTTCCTGAGCTGGCTCGTCGACCCCAAGGTCCAGGCCACCTGGTACACCAAGGTCAACGCGCTGCCCAGCGTCGAGGCCGCCTGGCAGGACCCGGCGCTCACCGCCGACGAGCGGGTCACCGTCTTCGGTGAGCAGCTCAAGGACGCGAAGGCCGTGCCCGCCGTCCCGACCTGGGAGCAGGTGGCCAAGGTGATGGAGACCGAGGTCGAGAAGATGGCCCTGGGCAAGCAGACCGCCGAGGAGACGGCCAAGCGCGTCCAGGAGCAGGCCGAGACCATCGGGACCGGGGTCTGACCATGGTGGTCAGCGAGCGGGTGGACTCGCGTGAGTCCACCGCACCGGCCCCCGCCAGGCAGTGGAGCCCCCGGGGCGGATTCCGCCGCACCGGTCTGGCCTGGATCTTCGTGACACCCTTCGTCGTGATGTTCGCGGTGTTCTGGGCGGGTCCGCTCCTCGTCGAGCTGGGCATGAGCTTCACCGACATGCGCAGTACCGACGTGCGCGACCCCCTGGCGGTGAACCTCGTCGGACTCGACAACTACCTGCGGCTCTTCGACGACGAGCTCATGCGCCAGGCGGCGCTGAACACGCTGATCTTCGTGGTGACCGCGCTCCCGCTCACCATCGCCCTGGGCCTGGGCGCGGCCGTGGCGCTGAACTCGGGGATCGCCCGGCTGCCGGCCGCGTTCTTCCGGCTCGGCTACTACCTGCCGTACGTCACCAGCATCATCGGCGTCGCGGTGGCCTGGAGGTTCCTGCTCGAACCCGACGCGGGCCTGGTCAACCAGGTGCTCGCGGCGGTGGGCGTGGACGGCCCCCGCTGGCTCGCCGACGAGAACCTGGCGCTTCCCGTGATCATCGTCATGACCGCCTGGCGGAGCTTCGGCTTCGACATGGTCGTCCTGCTGGCCGCCCTGCAGGGCATCCCCAGGGAGCTGTACGAGGCCGCGGAGGTCGACGGGGCCGGTCGCTGGGAGCGTTTCCGCTCCATCACGCTGCCGATGCTCCGTCCGGCGCTGCTGTTCTGCACCGTCTACAGCTCGATCGGGTTCGCCCAGTTCATGGAGGAGCCGCTGGTGATGACGCGGGGAGGCCCGGCGGGAGCGACCACCTCGGCCTCGCTCGCGATCTACAACCAGTTCGGCTCGGGCAACTACGGCTACGCCGCCGCGGCGGCGAGCGTCCTGTTCACCGTGATCGTGGCGCTGGCGGTCCTGCAGTTCCGGGTCGGGAGGTCCAGATGACAACCGCTTCGGCTCGTAAGGCCCCCGCGAGAGGCCAGGCTTCCGAGAGGCCGGGGCGCGGGGCCCTGGTGAAACGCCGCTTCTCCACGTACGCGCTGCTCAGCGCCGGGCTCGTGCTCGTCGTGCTCCCGTTCGTCTGGACGCTGCTTACCTCGTTCAAGCCGGAGACCGAGATCAGGCGGGATCCGCCGGAGTTCCTGCCGACGCAGTGGACGCTCGGCAACTACGGCGAGCTGCTGGAGAAGATGAACATCACGCAGGTGTTCTTCAACAGCGCGGTGGTGGCCCTCGCCACCGTCGCGGGCAACCTGCTGTTCTGCTCGATGGTCGGATACGCCTTCGCCAAGATGGCCTTCCGCGGCAAGAACGTGCTGTTCGCGCTGGTCCTGACGCAGATGGCACTGCCCGCCATCGTGGTGATGATCCCGCAGTTCGTGCTCATCGCGAAGCTCGGCCTGGTGAACACCTTCCTCGGGATCATCCTGCCCGGCCTCGTCACCCCGCTGGGCATCTTCCTGATGCGCCAGTTCATCGCGGACATCCCCGACGAGCTGATCCACGCCGCGCGGGTCGACGGCGCCAAGGAGTTTCGGATCTTCTTCAGGATCGTGATGCCGCTGTGCAGGCCCGCCCTCGCCACGCTCGGCCTGATCACGTTCCTCGGCTCGTGGAACAACTTCCTCTGGCCCGCGGTGGTGGCCCAGAGCGAGGACAAATACACGCTGCCCGTCGCGCTGGCGATCTTCAACGGCTACCAGGGCACCCAGTACGGGCTGCTCATCGCCGGGGCGGTGGTCGTCGTGCTGCCGGTCCTCGTCCTCTTCGTCTTCCTGCAGCGCTTCTTCACCCAGGGAATCGCCTCCACCGGACTCAAGTAATCCACGTAAGGAGCCCCCGTGCGTCGTCGTCACGCGGCCGCCCTGGCGGCCTGTCTCGCCCTGATCGCGGCAGCCCCCTCTCCCGCCTCGGCCGCCCCTTCCCCCGCCCCCTCCGCGTCTCCCCTGGTATCCCCCGATGTCCCCTTGACAACGTCGACACCCGCGACGGCTTCGACGGCGGGGCGGCAGCGGGAGGTGCTGCGCCGCTACGCCGCCGACACCTGGAAGTCCATGGCCGCGATGACCGACCCGGCGACCGGCCTGCCCTCCGACAAGATCGACGGCTCACTCGCCCCCGGCACCCGCGCCAAGGTGACCTCGCCGACCAACATCGCCACCTACCTGTGGAGTACGGTGGCCGCCCGCGAGGTCCGCCTCATCTCCAAGGACGAGGCCCGGCGCCGCGTCGCCGCGACGCTCGCCTCGACGGCGAAACTGGAGCGTCACGCCCCCACCGGGCAGTTCTACAACTGGTACGACCCGCGCACGCTGCAGGTCGTGCGCACCTGGCCCGAGGACGGCTCCGTCGTACAGCCGTTCCTGTCCAGCGTCGACAACGGCTGGCTCGCGGCCGCCCTCATGATGATCCGCAGTGCCGTGCCCGAGGTCTCCAAGCAGGCCGGGGCGCTGCTGAGCGGCATGGACTTCGAGTCCTACTACGACCCGCAGGCCCGGCCGGACGCGGGCACCGGCCTGCTGCGCGGCGGGTTCTGGCCGGAGAAGCCCACCGGCTGCTCGGTCGAGAGCGACTACAACGACTCGGGGACCACGGTCCACTCCACCTGCCACCACTACGGCGCGCTCACCGAGGCGAGGATCGCGAGCTACGTCGGCATCGCCCTCGGCCAGCTCCCGCCCCAGCACTACTACGGCATGTGGCGAACCTTCCCCGACACCTGCGACTGGTCGTGGGCCGAGCAGAAGCCGGTCGGCACCTGGCGCACCTACATGGGCGTCAACGTCTTCGAGGGCACGTACGGCTACCGGGGCATGCGCCTGGTGCCCACCTGGGGCGGCAGCATGTTCGAGGAGCTGATGGTGACCCAGCTCGTACCCGAGGACGTCTGGGGTGCCAAGAGCTGGGGCCGCAACCAGCCCGTCTACATCGCCGCCCAGATCGAGCACGGCATGAACGAGGCGAAGTACGGCTACTGGGGCTTCTCCCCGTCCAACGACCCCGCCGGGGGCTACCGCGAGTACGGCGTGGACGCGATCGGCATGGACACCCCCGGCTACACCTCCGACCAGGAGCGCACCTCCGTCGACTACGGGTTCGAGGGATGCCGCGAGGGGCAGCCGGAGCCGGAGTCCTACGGCGACGGCGTGGTCACCCCGCACGCGTCGTTCCTCGCGCTGCGCCACACGCCCGGTGCGGCCCTCGACAACCTCGCCAGGCTCAGGACGAACTTCGACGCCTACGGGCCGGGCGGCTTCTACGACGCGGTCGCGGTGCGCAGCGGCAAGGTCGCCAAGCAGTATCTCGCCCTCGACCAGGGAATGATCATGATCGCGCTCGGCAACGCGCTCGCCGATGACAGCCTGCGCCGCCACTTCGCGACCCGCGACGTCACGGCGAAGCTCGCGCCCGTCCTGAGGCAGGAGGAATGGGCCGTCGTGCCTCCCAGGTGACCGTCGTGCCCGCCAAGTGAATCGTGCAGCTCACGCGCGTTGTTCCTCGCGCGTGAGCCGCACACCCACCCCACCCACACCGACCATCGGGGAGACGTATCCATGAGCACGGCCGACGCCGCACGCCGAGACTGGCAGGCCCGCATCTACCGGGCGTCGGGGGAGGTGACCGCGGCCGGACGGGTCGAGGTCACCGCCCCCCGAGGGCTGCGCGCCGACAGCGGAGGCGGACAGGTCACGCTGACCTGGGAACGGGTGGCCGGGGCCATCGGCTACCTCGTCCACCGCGCGCCCGCCGAGGCGGGGCCGTACACCTCCACCAAGCAGCCCGACATCGACGTACCGGCCGTGCCGGATCCGCGCTACGTCGACACGCACGGGGAGCCCGCCTGGTACAGAGTTGCCGCCGTCACCACGATGGAACGGGCCGGCCCCTTCACCGAGGCGGTGTTCGCCGCGCCGCTCGCCGAGCCGGGCGCGACGGTCCTGCGGGTCGACGCCTCGACCAGCACGCGGCTCCTGCCCAGGCCGTGGAAGTACATGATCGGCTCCGAGCACCTGTCGTACATGCTCTCCGCCGACACCGTGGGCGGCCGCCCGATCGGCCCCGAGTTGACCGAGGCACTGTGGACGACGCGGGAGGAACTCGGCGTCGAGACCGTGCGCGCCCACGCGATCCTCTGCGACGACCTCGGCGTCTACCGGGAGGTGGACGGCAGGCCCGTGCACGATTTCACCCGGGTGGACGAGGTCTACGACACGATCACCGCGTTCGGCATGCGGCCGATCGTGGAGCTGTCGTTCATGCCGCACGACCTCGCCTCCGACCCGTCGAAGACGGTCTTCGGCTACGAGGCGATCATCTCGCCGCCCAGGGACTACGACCGGTGGGGCGACCTGGTCCGTGACCTCACCCGCCACCTCGTCGAACGGTACGGTCTGCGCGAGGTGGTCGACAACTGGGCCTTCGAGGTGTGGAACGAGGCGAACCTGGAGGTCTTCTGGAGCGGCACGCCGCAGGAGTTCTTCCGGCTGTACGACGTGTCGGCGGCGGCGGTCAAGGACGTCCACCCCGACATCCGCGTCGGCGGCCCGTCGTCGGCGGCGAACGGCTGGGTCCAGGAGCTGATCGACCACGTGGACACCTCGGGTGCGGCGCTCGACTTCGTCTCCACCCACACCTACGGCAACGCCCCGCTCGACTGGCGGCCCGTCCTGGAACGGCACGGCCGCGAGGGCACGCCGATCTGGTGGACGGAGTGGGGCCCCACCCCCACGCACTTCCACGGCATCGGCGACGGGCCGTTCGGGGCGACGTTCCTGCTGCACGGGATGAGGTCGGCGGCCGGGCGGGTGGACGCGCTCTCCCACTGGGTGGCCTCGGACCACTTCGAGGAGCTGGGCCGCCCACCGGCGCTCTTCCACGGCGGGTTCGGCCTGCTCACGGTCGGCAACCTGCGCAAGCCCCGCTACCTCGCGCTCACCCTCGCCGACCGTCTCGGCGAGGACGAGCTCGCCTGCTCGGCCACCGGTGACGTCGCGGGAGTCGAAGTGTGGGCGGCGCGCTCGGCCACCGGCACCGTCGGGGTACTGGTGTGGAACGGCACCCTCGACCAGGACAGGGCCGGCGGCGCGGCGATCCTGTCACGCGAGGTCACCCTCACGGTCGAGGGACTCGCCGAGGGGGAGTACACGGTCGGCCACCACCGGATCGACGAGCGGCACTCCAACATCCGGGCGGTATGGGCGGAGATCGGCGGGGGCGCCGACTGGCCGGAGGGCGGGCAGTGGGACCGGCTCCGCGCCGCGAACAACCTGGACGAGCTGGAGCCCGCCCGTACCGTCCGCGCGGAGGACGGGACCCTGCGGCTGGAGTTCACCCTGCCGATGCCCGCCGTCTCCTATCTGGAGTTCACCCTGGCGTGATGCGGGGATGCCCGCCGTCTCCTACCTGGAGTTCACCCCGGTGTGACGGGCACGCGCGTCCGTCCGAGTGGCGCGGAACCGCCATGGCGCTTTTCGGGAACCGCAGGCACGCGGGAGAGCAACAACGGGTGTCCTAACCGAGAGCCGAGAGGCCGGATATGAGCGAAACGAGCCGAACCCGGACGGGGGCGGGCGGCACCTTTCCCGCCGACGAGGCGGAGGCCGACGACGCCTCCCTCATCGGGCGGTCCCTGCGGGAGCCGGAGGTGTTCGCCGCGGTCTTCCACCGGCACGCGCCCGACATCAAGCGCTACGTCACCCGGCGGCTGGGAGCGGACGTGGCCGAGGACGTCGTGGCGGACACCTTCCTGGCGGCGTTCCGGGGGAGGGAGGGCTACGACCTCTCGCAGCCCGGCGCGCGCCCGTGGCTGTACGGCATCGCGACCAACCTGATCAGGCGGCACAAGCGTGTCGAGGTGCGGCGGCTGCGCGTTCTCGAACGGACCGGTGTCGATCCGGTGACCGTTCCGTTCACCGAGCGCAGCGACGAGCGGCTGAGCGCCGACGCCGTGCGGCGCAGGCTGGCGGCCGCCCTGGCGCGGCTGCCCGCGGGCCACCGGGACGCGCTGTTGCTGGTGACCTGGGGCGGTCTCACCTACCCGGAGGCCGCCCGGGCGATGGGCGTCCCGGTGGGCACGGTCCGTTCGCGGGTCAACCGGGCGAGAGGCAGGGTGCGCGAGGAGCTCGGCGGGATCGATCCCACGTCCGTCAGCGAGGAGACCTTTCATGGATGAGATGACCCAGGTGAACCGGTTGCGTTGCGAGGTGCCCCGGCCGGGCCCGGCGGAGTTGCGCGCCGAGGAGTCGCGGCTGCTGTCGGAGATCGCGGCCCTCGGCGCGGCGCCGACGGCACCGCCCGCACGCAGGGCACTCCGCCCGGCGAGCCTCACCGGGAACCTCGGGCTGAGCCTCAGGACGAGTCTCGCGGTGGGGGCCGGGGCCGCGGTGGTGGTGGGACTCGGCTTCGTCGGCGCCGACTCGTACCTTCAGCGGGAGAGGACCGTCCAGATGGCGCCCGTGGCGATGTCGGCGGTCCTCCAGCGGGCCGCCGACACCGTGAGCCTGCGGGACGAGCTGCGCCCGAAGCCGGGGCAGTTCCTCGCCTACGAGTTGCAGGTCATGTTCCCGGTCAAGCTCAAGGAGGGCGGGAAGGACGTCCGCTACCTCGACCGCAGCCGGTTCAAGGTGTGGCTGCCCGTCGCGGGTTCCCCCCTGGACGGCGGGGTCATGACGAGCGAGCACCTGGAGCCGAGGCCGTTCCCCGGGGAACCGCTGCCCGCCGAGGCCGAACGGCGGAAGGGAGGCGCCGGGGCGCCGTCGAAGCTCACCGGTTACGACATCCGTCCCGACCACCAGCGCACCGACTACGTCTCGCTGAGCCGGTTGCCCACCGATCCCGAGGGGATGCGCGAACACCTCTACCGAGGCCTGGGACGCGATCCCCTCGCCGACTACAAGGCGTGGGGGAGCGTCGGCTCGATGATCACTCAGGCGTACCTGCCGTCCGCCCAGCGGGCCGCGCTGTTCAGGGCGGCGGGGACGATCCCCGGCGTCGAGACCGTCGACGAGGCCGAGGACGCCGCCGGACGCAGGGGGGTCGCGGTGGCCATGGTCAACCGGCTCGGCGGGGTGCGGCACGAGTACATCTTCGACCCCGTCACCTACCTGTACCTGGGCGAGCGCGTCGTCGTGGTGGACGAGAGCGCGGCGGGAGCGCCCGAGGGCACCCTGCTGAGCTCGACGGCGCAGCTGAAGGTCGAGGTGGCCGACCGCGCGCCCGAGGTGGCCGCACCCGCTTCGACACCTGAATAGCACAGACCGCTCAATCGTGACACACAGCCCGAGGGGTATTAATCCACACTTTTAATCATGGAACAAGGGGGTGGCGAATCCGTCATTCTCTGCCACCATTGCCCCATGCACGCCTTCCGTCTTGTTCGCGCCGCGGTCTTCGCGGTCGTGTGCGTGACGGCGTCGCTGGTCATGCACGTGCTGGCCGGAGGCAGCCCGGTGGGGCCGGGTGTGCTGGTCTGGGCGGTGCTGCCGACCGCGGCGGGCGCGTTCGTGCTCGCCCGGCGGCGGCGTGGTTTCGGCATGCTGCTGGGGGCGAGCTTCGCCGCCCAGTACGGCATGCACCTGTGGTTCACCTCCGGTGCGCTGCCGCCGTCGACCGGGCATGAGCACGGCGCCGGCGGCCTGTCCACCGGCCTGTTCATGGTGCTGGTGCACGCCGTGATGGCGTTGCTGTCGGCCCACTGGCTGGAGCGGGGGGAGCGCGGTCTGACCACGCTCCTCTACCTGCTCTTCGCCTCGCTTCTCACCCTGCTGCGATGGCACGCGCCCGTCGCCTGCCGCCTCACCTTCCTCTCCGCCGCGCCCGACGACCGGGTCTCACCGGTCGCCCGGCTGCTCGCCGCCGCCGTCTCGCGCCGCGGGCCGCCCGCTCCCTCGCACGCCGTCTGACATCGGGCCGTCGCGCCCGGACGCCGCCGTGCCCTGCCGGGCCCGCGTCTCCGAGCGCCGTACCTTCCCCGACCGTGGATCGTCGCGCCGTCGCGTCCTTCCCGGCCGGTGAACCCGAGCGCCGTCCCATCGGCGCCTGACGGTACCCGCAGGTTCCTGTCTCCCCTATGCCGTACGGGCCCGCGAGCCCGGCTCCCAGCATGCCCTCCCGCTGGTGAGAGCCGGAATTCCGCCTGCCCCGCGCTACGCCGAACCGAACCTCACACCGCGGTGGCGCGTACCTGACGGTGCGCGCGTTCCCTGCGAACGGAGAACCCCCCATGACATCCGACGTCGACATCCCGCCCGCGGCCGACCCGGCCGACCCGGCCGGTCCCTCCCCGGCCCCCGCACCCAGGGAGCCCTCCACCTGGGTGACGCTGCGCTCACTCCTGCTCCGCCTGCACTTCTACGCCGGAATCCTCGTCGCCCCCTTCCTGCTCGTGGCGGCGACGACCGGCCTGCTGTACGCCGCCTCCTTCCAGCTGGAGAACATCGTCCACTCCAAGGAGCTGACGACCTCCGTACCGGCCGGGCAGCAGCGGCTTCCCCTCGCCCAGCAGGTCACCGCCGCCACCGCGGCGCATCCGGAGGGGACCCTCGCGCTCGTACGGACCTATGACGAGCCGGACGCGACGACCCAGGTGCTGCTCGACGTGCCCGGCCTTCCGGAGAGCACCCGCCTCGCGGTCTTCGTCGACCCGTACAACGGCGAGGTCCGCGGCGCGCTGGAGAGCTACGGCAGCTCGGGCGCCCTGCCCGTGCGAACCTGGATCTCCCAGCTCCACCGTCACCTGCACCTGGGCGAGCCGGGACGTATATACAGCGAGATGGCCGCCAGCTGGCTGTGGCTGGTCGGGGTCGGCGGCCTGGTGCTGTGGCTCACCCGCCGTCGCCGCGCCGGACAGCGGCTGCGGCGCGTCGTCGCTCCCGAGCGCGGCGCCCGCGGCCTGCGCAAGACCCTCTCCTGGCACGGCTCGGTCGGCACGTGGGCGCTGATCGGCCTGCTCGCCCTCTCGGCGACCGGTCTGACCTGGTCGAAGTACGCGGGAGCCAACATCGACGTGCTGCAGACCTCGATCGGCTGGTCCACCCCGTCGCTGCCCGTCTCCGGCGGCCACGGCGACCACGGCGGCCACGCCGCCGGGCAGGAGGCGGGCGCCGCGCCGGTAGCCGACGCCGACCAGGTCGTCCAGGCGGCGGCGGGCAAGGGCCTGTCGGGACCCCTGGAGATCGTCTGGCCCGCCGAGTCCGGCAAGCCGTACGTCGTCAAGGAGGCGGACCGCCTCTGGCCGCAGCGCAACGACCAGGTGGCGGTCGACGCCGCCACCGGCCAGGTGAGCGCCGAGCTGCGCTTCGCCGACTTCCCCATCGGGGCCAAGCTGACCCGCTGGGGCATCGACGTGCACATGGGGGTGCTGTTCGGCCTGGTCAACCAGATCGTCCTCGCCGTGCTCGCGATCTCGCTGATCTCGGTCATCGTGTGGGGCTACCGCATGTGGTGGCTGCGCCGCCCGACCCGCGGTTTCGGCACGCCCTACGCGCGCGGCGGCCTGCGGCGGCTGCCCCTCGCCGTCGCCCTGCCCCTGGCGGCCGTGGCGATCGCGGTGGGCGTGTTCCTCCCGCTGCTCGGCATCTCGCTGCTCGCGTTCCTCGTGATCGACGTCGTCCTGGGCAGGATCGCGGCGTCGCGGGCGGGGAAGGCCGAAGTCGGCGAGTCCAGTGAGTCCGGAGCCGGAATCCCCGGCTGAGGACACGGCGAAGACCTTCCAGGACCCGGACCGGCCGAGACCGGATGGCATCGGCCGGGACCGGCTCGGCCGGCGGGGGTGTGGCGTGGGGCGCACGCCGCACCCCCGCCCCCGGTCAGTCGGGGTGGTGCTGGTGCTGCAGGTAGGCGGCGGTCTCGGGGTTGGCGGGGAAGTACGCCTCGATGGCGAGCTCGGCGACGGTGATGTCGAGCGGGGTGCCGAACGTGGCCATGGTGCTGAAGAAGGCGAGCTCCCGGTAGCCGCGGCGCAGCCGCAGGGGAATCACGATGTCACCGGGGCCTGGGCGGTCTATCTCCGGCTCCGGCTGGTCGCAGGGATAGTCGTCGAGCTCCTTCCAGAGCGCCGCGAGGTCGGGGTCGGCGGTGAGGCTCATCTGGCGGCGGAGCCGGTGCAGGAGGTGGGCCCGCCACTCGCCCAGGTTGATGATCCGCTGAGCCATGCCCTTGGGGTGCAGGCTCAGCCGCATCACGTTGACCGGGGGGACGAGCAGCTCCGGCGCGACCCCGCGCAGCAGCAGCCCGGTCGCGGCGTTGCGGTCGATGAGGTTCCAGTGCTGGTCGACGACGACCGCGGGGTACGGTTCGTGCCCGCTCAGCACCTGCCCCAGCGCCTCCCGTACGGACGCCATGTGCGGCGAGGTGAGCGGCGTCTCCGAGTAGAGCGGCGCGAAGCCGCCGGAGAGCAGCAGGTGGTTGCGCTCGCGAAGGGGGAGTTCCAGCTCCTCCGCGAGGCGCAGGATCATGTCCCTGCTCGGTTTGGACCTTCCGGTCTCCACGAAGCTCAGATGCCGGGTGGAGATGTCCGCCTGGATCGAGAGGTCCAGCTGGCTCATACGCCGGCGCTCCCGCCACTGGCGCAGGAGCTCACCTACCGGCCGGGACGCGCTGGTGGTGGTCATGAAGGTCACGATAACCGGGAGAGTGCGGTGAAACCATTACCGCGCGCGTAACGCACATCATGATGTCCAGGACCTGAAGTCGAGGCTGACTTTTCCTGGAGGAACCGGATCTGTGGTGGAACCGGACCGCCTGGGGAACCGGATTTGTTGGAGGCGCCGGACCGTATCAGTGCCTGAAGGGCGGCCCTCAGTGGTGTGAAGGCCGCCCCTGAAGAGGCGTCAGCGGTGGCGGACCTTGGTGGTGAGGCGGTTGAGGATGCGGTCCCACTCGGTGCCGAAGGGGTTGTCCTGGACGAGGTAGGTCCAGGTGGCGGTGGGACGCTTGAGGCCCGCGCCTTCGAGGTCCAGGCCGTCGGCGGTCACCGTCGCGGTCTCGAAGGTCTCGACCGAGCGTGACTCGATCTCGGCCAGCAGTCGCTGGTAGGCGGGGACGGCGTCCTTGTGGAACTCGTCGATCGGGTTGAGCCGCCCGAGGACCCGCAGGTGGATGCCCTCTCGCAGCTCTCCCAGGTAGGCCAGGTGCTCGGCCCAGCCGCGGTCGAGGTGGAAGAGCACGATCTGGCGGGCCGCCTCGTGCAGCACGTCCTCCTCGACGCTCTCGCGAAGCTCCGCCCAGCGCTCGGGGGCCGCGGCGGCGAGGGCGTCACCGGCCACCCGCTCGCGCAGGACCCGGTCGCGACGCTCCAGCAGTTGGCCGCGCTGGCGCTCCAGCAGGCGGGTGTAGCGCCAGGTGTTGCGGTGGATCTCCATGTTGACGCCCTCGGCGACCCGCTGGGCGTGGCCCACCAGGGAGTGCTCGGGCACGCCCTTGGCGTACTCGTCGGCGACGTAGTGGGCGATCAGCTCGTCCTCGCCGCTGACGTAGAAGACCGAGCCGCCGGGGTCGCCCTGGCGGCCCGCGCGCCCGCGGAGCTGGTCGTCCAGGCGGCTGCTGGTGTGGCGGCCCGAGCCGATGACGTACAGGCCGCCGAGCTCGTCGACGCCCTCGCCGAGGCGGATGTCGGTGCCGCGCCCGGCCATCTGGGTGGAGACGGTGAGCGCGCCGCGCTCCCCGGCGCGGGAGATGATGGCCGCCTCCTCGGCGTCGTTCTTGGCGTTGAGGACCACGCACTCCAGCCCGCGCCCGCTCAGGGTGAGCGCGAGACGCTCGGACTCGGCCACGTCCATGGTGCCGATCAGGATCGGCCGTCCGGTGGCGTGCACCTCGACGATCTCCTCGACCAGCGCGAGGTCCTTCTCCATCCGGTACTCGAAGAGCCGGTCGGGCTCGTCGGTGCGCACGCACGGCCGGTTGGAGGGGATCACGGCCACCTTGAGGTCGTAGAACTCCCGCAGCTGGTCGCCGACCGCGACGGCGGTGCCCGTCATGCCGCACTTCTCCGGATAGCGGGTGATCAGCGCCTGGACGGTGATCGAGTCGAGGATCTCACCGGTCTCCGAGGGCGAGAGCGCCTCTTTGGCCTCCACCGCCGCCTGCAGTCCGTCGGGCCAGCGCTGCAGCAGGGCGACCCGGCCCCGCGAGGGGTTGATGAGGTGCACCTTGCCGTCGCGGACGATGTAGTCGACGTCCTTGGTCAGCAGGGCGTGCGCGTGCAGGGCGAGGTTCACCTCGGTCAATGTGGCCGGGGTGTCGTAGAGGTCGAGGCCGAGCGCCTGCTCGACGGTGTCGATGCCCTTGCTCGTGAGGTGGACGTTGCGCGCCTGGTCGTCGAGCTCGTAGTGGTAGCCCTTGACCAGCTGCCTGACCAGCACGGCCATCTCCGGAACGGCGTCGCCGGGGTCGGCGGCACCGGCGAGCACCAGCGGCACCCGGGCCTCGTCGACGAGCACGGAGTCGGCCTCGTCGATCACCGCCACGGCCGGCGCGGGCACGATCAGGTCGTCCACGGAGGTGCTCAGCCGGTCGCGCAGCACGTCGAAACCGATTTCGCTCACCGAGCCGTACGTCACGTCCGCCGCGTAGGCCGCCCGGCGCTCGGCGGGCGTGGAGTTCTGCCCGATCCAGCCGCTGGAGACGCCGAGCGCCTCGTACAGCGGGCCCATCCACTCGGCGTCACGCTGGGCGAGGTAGTCGTTGACCGAGATGACGTGGACGCGCTTGCCCTGCAGGGCGTATCCGGCGGCGGCCATCGCACCGGACAGGGTCTTGCCCTCGCCGGTCGCCATCTCCGCGACGTTTCCCGACAGCATCGCCAGCATGCCGACCAGCTGCACATCGTAGGGGCGCAGGTCGAGCGTGCGGCGCGCGGCCTCCCGCACGATCGCGCAGAACTCGGGGAGGTCGTCGACCGAGGGCGCGGGCAGCTCGTCGAGCGCGCGGATCCGCTCCTCGCGGGTCCCCGCCTCGGCGACGACCCGCTCGAACTTCGAGAGGTCGATGGTGCCGGGGCGTTCCAGGAAACGCCGGAAGAGCTGGGTAATCGAGGCCACGTTCCCTCCAACGCCCGGTTCCGGGCTCGCGTTCCGTCTCTTCGCACATTGTGGTGCAAAGATCGGCCGTTCAGGATCGCGGTGCGTCCGCCAAACTTTCGGGGCACCGGCGACTTGTCACGCTTTAGCATGATAAGTCGGACGCGATTTTAGCCAATACGCCCCAATAAAAGGCGGGCCTTCCGGGTGACCCAGGGCCCAGGGCTCAGGGGCCGGGATGCCACGGGACGGCCCAGGGGCCGGGTGGCCGGGGCGCGCGAGGGGCCCGTGCGGATTCGTCGGGATGACCTGGGGCGTCGCGAGGTCTCCCACGGATCTGTCGGGACGGCCCGAGGCGCCGCGAGGGTCCCCGTACGAATTCCTCGTACGGGGACCCTCACCGACTTTTACGCGGCTACACCGACGCGATCACCCCTCTCCTTCAGGGCGAGCAGGGCGACCGCGCCGAGCAGCAGGGCGCTCCCGCACGCCGCCGCCGGAGTGAGCCGCTCGCCGAGCAGCAGGATCCCCAGGATCGCCGCGCCCACCGGCTCCACGAGGGAGATCACGGCGGCCGTCGTGGCGCGTACCGCGACGAGGCCGGTGAAGAAGAGCCCGTAGGCCAGGGCCGTCGGGACCGTACCCAGGTAGACGACGACCGCCCAGGAGGCGAGTGGGTCACCCGAGGGCAGCAGACCCTGGGCGAGCGCGACGGGAAGCAGACAGAGCCCGCCGACGACGAAGCCACCCATCGCGGTGACGTACGGCTCGTCGGTGGAGGCCCGGTTGAGCAGGGTCACCCCCGCGTACCCGGCCGCCGACAGCAGCGCCCAGCCGATACCGGCCGCGGAGAACGTCGCCGACCCGCCGTCGAGCGTGAGCATGGCCAGGCCGGTCAGGGCGATCGCGACCGCGCCCAGTCCCGTGGCGCTCAGGCGTTCGCCCAGCAGCAGAAACCCGCCCGCGGCCACCAGGACGGGGGTGGCGCCTATCGTGACCACGGTCGCCACGGCCAGGCCCGATTCGGCGATCGCCGCGAAGTAGGCCGTCTGGTAGACGGCCATCGCCACGCCGGTGACCAGGATCCGCCGGAGCATCGAGCCCCGCCGGGCGGCGCGGGCCCGCCGAAGGACGGAGAACGGTCCGGTACGTCGGGTTTCTTGGGCGGCCTGGTTCCAGGTGGTGGTGAGTGGTCGGGGCTGTCGGGTTTCTTCGGCGGCCGGGTTCCATCGGGTGGGACGGTCTCGCCGGTCGGTGATGAGCGGTTCGGCGGGACGGTTCCGCGGGGTGGTGGCGAGCGGTTCGGTGCGTTGGGTTTTTCCGGGGGGCCGGTTCCATCGGGTGGGACGGTTTCGCCGGATGGTGGTGGACGTTTCGGCGGTCCCGGGCCTGCCGAGGCCGAACAGGAACCTGGCCAGCAGGAGCACGGCCGCTCCGGCGGCGAACCGCCAGAAGGAGACGGCGACGGGGCCGAGCCCGCCCGTCTGGTGGAGCAGCGCGCCGGCCGCGCCGCCGGTGCCCCAGGCGGTCGCCGCGATGGACACGTACAGCAGGCCCCGCCGTACGGAGACATGCGTCATGGAGATCTCTCCAGATGAGGTGGTCGTCGTCAGGTCGCACGTATGCGGACGGCAAGCACCCACCGGACCACTCGGGTCCGGTCGTCAGGAGAGAAGGGCCGCCCGCTAGAGGGCGGGGGGCGGGGAAATGATCGGAAGCACGGGGTAACCCTAGCCAGGTGCTCTGCGCGGCGGCCACCGCTTATGGGCCGCTGCCCTTCACACAGGTCACTGCTCATGGGACAGGTGCCCTTTGCGAGGGTCTCCCCTGTGGGACAGATGCCCTTTGCGAGGGTCCCACCTGTGGGGCAGGAGCCCCTCGCGGCGGCGACCGCTCACGGGCCGGGCGTCTGTCACGGCGGGCATCACCTGTGGACCGGATCCTCTTCGCAGGTTCCCCGCCTACGTATCAGGTGCCCTCACGGCGGTCACCACCACGGATGGAGATGTCCCGGCAAACGTGACAGCAGCTGACAGGTATGGGCGAGACGATCGCTCCATGACCGCAAAAGCGCAATTCATCGCCGTGACCATCGACTGCGCCGAGCCCAGGCGGCTCGCCGAGTTCTACGCGGCCGTCTTCGGTTACGAGGTTCAGTACGCGGAGGACACCTACGCCGGCATCGGCGACGGCACGATGAGCATCTACTTCCAACAGAATCTCGACCGCAAGCCGTCCACGTGGCCCGGCCCCGACAAGCAGTTCCACCTGGACGTCCGCGTCTCCGACCTGGAGGAGGCCGTCAGGGACTACCTGGAGCTCGGAGCCACCCGCCCCGACTTCCAGCCGGGCGAGGGAAAGTGGGTCGTGCTCGCCGACCCCGAGGGGCACCTGTTCTGCGTCTGCCCGCCGAGCGGTCAGTGACCACCACAGACAGGGTCTCGTGCAAATCGGCGAAATTCCCTACCCGTTCGCCGGGCGCTCTAAGCTTGCGGGATGACCCGTGATTCGCTTCTTTCTGGATGCCTTGTCCGTTATGTGGGGTGGCGATGACCTGGGTCGGGATATCCATCGCCCTGGTCGGGGCGCTGGGCTACGCCCTGGGGGCCGCGCTCCAGCAGTTCGAGGCGGTCTCCGAGGGCGCCTCGCTGAAACTGATGAGGCGGCCCCGCTGGTGGATCGGCGGCATCGTCGGTTTCACCGGGGCGTCCCTGCACGCCGTCGCCCTCAGCTTCGCGCCGCTCATCATGGTGCAGCCGATCAGTGTGCTGACGCTGGTGTTCGCGGTACCGCTGGCGGCGATGCTGCACGGCAGGCGCCCGCACAGGGCGGAGCTCGTCGGTTCGGGCGCGGTGGCCGTCGGACTGCTCGGACTGCTGCTGCTGGTCCCCGTGCACCCGGTGAAACCGCACATGACGAACTCGGAGGCGCTGGGTTTCCTCGGCTGCGTCGGGCTGGTCGTGCTCGTGACCCATCTGGTGGGGCGGAGGATGACCGGCCAGGCCCACGCGCTCGTGCTGTCGGTCGCGGCGGGCGCCGTGACGGCGAGCGTCTCCACCTTCGTACGGGTGGTGGGCGGCGGCTTCGACGGTGACCTGCGCACGCTGCTCAACTGGTTCACGCTCGCCATCCCGGTGCTGCTCGTCTGCGCGGTCGTGCTGCTGCAGAAGACCTACGAGGTGGGCTACTTCGGCATGTCCTACGCCGCGGTCCAGATCGTCGACCCGATCGTCTCCATCCTCGCGGGGGCGCTCCTGCTCGACGAGGCGGTGCCCAGCGGCTGGCTGAACGTGATCCCCGCCCTCCTCGCCGCCGCGCTGCTCGTCTGGGGGACGATCACCTTGGGGCGGCTCTCCCCCGACCGGGGGATTCCCGCCGCGGTGCGCGAGAAGGCGGGCGTCGCCCAGATGAGCTGATCCGGCATCTCACGCCGTCGGCGGCGCCCCGGGGCGCGGATCGGCCGGGTGTGTCGCCGGCGGCGTTGTCGTCGTACGGGCATCGGGCCCCAGACCCGCTCCGACCGTCCGGGCCAGGTCGCCGAGTATCCGGAGCGGGTCTCTACAGCAGCTTGTCGGGGGTGATGGGGACGTCGCGTACCCGGATGCCGGTGGCGTTGAAGACGGCGTTGCCGACCGCGGCGGCCGAACCGACGTTGCCGATCTCCCCGAGGCCGCGGGCGCCGAGACTTCTGGTCCCGACCTCCCCGCCATCGCCGAGCGGCCCGGTGAGGACCGGGTCGGGCCGGTCGAGCAGATGCACGTCGATGTCGGGGATGTCGGCGTTCACCGGCACCAGGTAGTCGGCGAGAGTGCTGCCGGCCAGGCGCCCGGTGTCGAGTTCCAGCGGGTTCTCCTCCAGCAGGGCGTATCCGATACCGAAGATGACGCCACCGACGAGCTGGCTCCGGGCGGCCCTGGCGTTGATGACGCGACCGACGTCCGCGACCGTCGTGAACCGGGTGACGCGGGTCTCGCCGGTGAACCGGTTGACCTTCACCTCGCAGAAGTGGGCGCCGAAGCTGTGGTAGGCGTACTCGGGGGGAGCGCCGCCGGGCGCGGAGGCGGTGGCGTCGACGCCCCGTGATCCGATGACGGTGAGCAGGCGGCCGAAGGACATCGAGCGTCCCCGCGAGTGCAGGCGGCCCTCCTCGTAGCGCAGGTCCTCGGCGTTCGCTCCGTGCCACGGCGACCGGGGGTCGGTCGCCGCGAGCTGCTTGAGCGCGGCGATCGTGTCGCGGGCGGCGTCCACGATCAACGGCACGGTGGAGTGCGTGGCACTGGAGCCCACAGCGGGTGCGCCCTGGGGGAGCGCCGTGTCACCGATCTCGGGCGTCACCCGCTTCAGGGGGATCCCCAGGGCGTCGGCGCCGGCGATCGCCACCATGGTCCACCCGCCGGTGCCCAGGTCCGAGGTCGCGGTCGACACCACCGCGGTGTCGTCGTCGAGCAGCCGGATCCGGACGCTCGCGGGGTGGCGGGTCGCCGGGTACACGGCACTGGCCATGCCGACGCCGATCAGCCACTGCCCGTCGACGCGCGCGCGAGGCGTGGCGTGGCGGCGGGACCAGCCGAAACGCCTGGCACCGACGTGGTAGCACTCGTCGAGGTGCTTGCTCGACCACGGCAGGCCCGTGACGGGACTGACGGCGGTGTGGTTGCGCAGCCGCAACTCGACCGGGTCGACACCGGTGGCGACCGCCAGCTCGTCCATCGCCGTCTCCAGCGCGAACGCCCCCGGGGCCTCGTTGGGTGCCCGCATCGCCCGGCTGCCGGGCAGGTCGAGGATGACCATCCGCGGATTGGTGCGCAGGTTCGGCGTGCGGTAGAGCGTGTCCGAGGTGGCGTGGGCCGGGGTCAGGTTGAAGGCGACGACGGCCGGCGTCTCGACGTCGCTCTCGTGGCTGACGGCGTTGAGGACCCCGTCGCGAGAGGCGCCCAGCCTGACGGTTTGGGTGAGGTGCGAGCGGTGGCCGGTCAGGGTGAACACCTGTTCCCTGGTGAGAACGAGCTTGACGGGGCGGCCCAGCTCGCGGGCCGCCACGGCGGCGAGGGGAGCGTCGCTCCACAGGACGACCCGGGCGCCGAAGCCGCCGCCGACGTACTTCGTGATCAGACGGACCTGCTGCGGGAGGACGCCGAGCCGCTGGGACATCCCGAGCGCGTACGCCGGTGGAATCTGCGCGCCGGAGTAGACGGTCACCACGTCGCCCTCCCAGACGGCGAGGGTGGCATGGGGTTCCATCGCGACGTGATGCTGCACCGGCTGGTGGAAGTCGGCCTCCACGACGACGTCGCAGGCGGCGAGTGCCGCGTCGATCGACTCGACGCCGGGGGCGAGGATCGTGATGTCGCCCGAAGTCCCGCTGACCGTGGGACCGGACGGCACGCTGGGTTCGTCCGTGAGGGAGGTGCGCGGCGGCTGCGCGGCGTAGGTCGCGGTGACCAGCGCCGCGGCGTCGCGCGCCTGCTCGACGCTCTCGGCGACGACCATGGCGATGATCTGTCCGTGGAAGCGCACCTCCGCGTCCTGCAGGGGGACGTAGTTCTCGACGAAGTTGCGGAACTGGGGCGCGACCGGGTACAGCCGCAGTCGCGGGTCCGGCGCGGCGTACACGCGCAGGACTCCGGGAGAGGCCAGCGCGGCCCCGGTGTCGATCCGGGTCACGGTGCCCCTCCCGATCGTGCTGGTGACGACGTGGGCGTACACCATGCCGGGGGCACGGTAGTCGGCCGAGTACCGGGCGGCGCCGGTGACTTTCAGTCGGCCGTCGACGCGGTCCGTCTCGCGTCCGACGGGGGAATACGTCATCGTGGCTCCCGATGGTTGACGAAGGCTTCCGGTCGTGCGTCATGACCTTGTGGCCGGCCACGGGGGCGTGGCGCACGGACCCCCGGGCCGTCCGGACGGTGTCCGCCCGCGGGGCATCGCGGCGGTGGGTGGGTGCTCCGGCGCCGCCGTGCGGGTGGGCGACGACGGGGACGACGGGCCGGTGTCATCGGCGCTCACGCAGGACCGTCAGGGCCCGGACCAGCGTGCGTCGCAGCAGTGCGGGCTTGAACGCGTTGTGCGCCAGCGGCCGGGCGCCGTCCGCGGCGTCGGCGACCGCCGACTCGAATGTCTCGGCGGTGGCGGGCCGGCCGGTCAGCGCCTGTTCGACCGCGGTCAGGCGCCACGGTCTGGTCCCCACCCCGCCGGCGGCGATCCTGGCCTGCTTGACGGTGTCGCGGTGCAGTTCGAGCGCGACGGCCGCCGAGGTGAGGGCGAACTCGTACGACTGCCGGTCGCGGACCTTCACGTAGACGGAGTGCTCGGCCCACGGTGAGCGAGGGACGGAGACACCGGTGACGAGCTCGCCGGGTCGCAGCACGTTCTCGACGTGGGGTGTGGTGCCGGGCAGGGTGTAGAACGCGTCGAGCGGCACGGTACGCATGCCCTGTGCCGAGGTCAGACGCACCACCGCGCTCAGCGCCACCAGCGCGACGGCCAGATCGCTGGGGTGGGTCGCCACACAGGCGTCGCTGGTGCCGAGAATCGCGTGGCCGCGGTTCACCCCGGTCAGTGCCGAGCAGCCACTGCCGGGCTCCCGCTTGTTGCAGGCGGTGGTGACGTCCCGGAAGTAGCCGCAGCGGGTGCGTTGCAGCAGGTTCCCGCCGATGCTCGCCATGTTGCGCAGCTGGGCGGAGGCGCTCAGCTCCAGCGCCTGCGCGATCATCGGATAGTGTCGGCGCACGGTACGGTCGGTGGCGACGTCGCTCATCCGTTCGAGCGCGCCGATGTGCAGCCCATCGCGGTCAAGGGTGATGCCGTGCAACGGAAGCCGGTTGATGTCCACGACGCGGGCAGGGGCCGTCACGTCGAGCTTCATCAGGTCGACGAGGGTCGTGCCGCCGGCCAGGAACGCGGTGTCCTGACCGGCGTCCTGGAGGGCCTCGGGTACCGAGCGCGCCCGGGTGAAGGCGAAGGACCGCATCAGCGCATCACCTTCTGCGCGTCGCGGATCGCCGCGACGATGAACGGATAGGCACTGCAGCGGCAGATGTTGCCCGACATGCGTTCGCGGATCTCGTCATCGGAGCTCGCGCGGCCCTCGCCGACCATCGCGACCGCCGACATGATCTGCCCGGGAGTGCAGAATCCACACTGCAGCCCGTCGAGCTCGATGAAGCTCTGCTGCATCGGATGCAGCCGGTCGCCCTTCGCGAGACCCTCGATCGTGGTCACCGCACGCTCGTCGGTCGCGGCGGCCAGGGTGAGGCAGGACAGCACGCGCCGGCCGTCGACGTGCACGGTGCACGCCCCGCACTGGCCCCGGTCGCAGCCCTTCTTCGTTCCGGTGAGCTCCAGCCGTTCGCGGAGCGTGTCGAGCAGGGTGGCCCTCGGGTCGACCCGCATCGTGACCGGACTGCCGTTGACCTTGAGCCCCACGGTCACGAGACCGTCGCTCCCCGAGGCGGGAGCCGGTGCCGCCGACGCCGCCGTTGCCGCTGTCGCCAGCAGCGGCGTCACCGCCGCGGCGGCGAGGCCGCTGCCCAGGAAATTTCTTCGGGACACCTCCGGCCCGCCGGGGCCCGCGTTGTCGTCGGAATTCATCGGCTCTCTCCTCCGGGTCTGATGGCAAGGTCGGGCAGGGGACGGTGCGGCAGTCGTCGGATCCGGTGGCTCGTCGGCCGGGGCCGATCAGCCGCGGACCCGGGCGTGCGGCCCGCCCGACGAGCGGGGCACGGCCCGCCGGATCGTGGTGATCGCGGACTCGGGCCCCGCTCGGGCCGTGGCATCGATCCTCGGTGGATCGCCCGGCCGTATCCAGGACCTCCCGATCACAGGCTCGCCAGGGCACCGCTCCGCCCTGAGGGGGGGATCGGTGGGCCGTGGATACCGCCGCCCGCAGACGGTAGAAACGGGGCAGTACCCGAGAAGGAGGAGCGTCGTGATCGATCGCAGCGGACTGGCGGAGTTCCTCCGCAATCGCCGACAGGCACTGCAACCCGAGGACGTCGGCCTCCCGCGCGGGCCGCGGCGCAGGACGAACGGGCTACGGCGCGAGGAGGTCGCGTCGCTGTGTCACATGTCGGTCGACTACTACTCCCGCCTGGAGCGGGAACGCGGTCCGCAGCCGTCGCCCATGATGCTCGCCTCGATCGCCCAGGGGCTGCACATGTCGCTCGACGAACGCGACCACCTGTTCCGCCTCGCCGGGCACAACCCACCGGCCAGGGGAGCGTCCACCGAGCACATCAGTCCCGGCCTGCAGCGGGTGCTCGACCGGCTGGACGACACTCCCGCGGAGATCGTCACCGAACTCGGCGAGACCCTGCGGCAGAGCCCGATGGGCGTCGCGCTCACCGGGGACACGACCCGATACACCGGGCCCGCCCGCAGCCTGGGATACCGGTGGTTCACCGATCCGGCCGCACGGGATCTCTACGCGCCGCAAGAACATCCGTTCCTCACCCGGATGTTCGCCTCGGGACTGCGCGAGCTCGTCACCCTCCGCGGCCCCGGATCCCGGGCCGCGCACCTCGCCGACCTGCTCCTCGCCCGCAACGAGGAGTTCCGGCGCGTGTGGGACGCCCACGAGATCGGGATACGACCCCACGACGTCAAGCACTTCAATCACCCCGAGGTCGGAGCCCTGGAACTGACCTGTCAGAAACTGGTCGACCCGGGCCAGGCCCACTCGCTGCTCGTCTACACCGCCACACCCGGCAGCGAGAGTTACGAGAAGCTGCAGATGCTGTCCGTCATCGGAGCCCAGGCGTTCCGCTGAGAGCCCGGAGACACCCGCACGCGGCGGTCACGCGGAGGGGGGTGTCCAGCCGAACACCTCGTCCATCGGGCCGTTCACGCCTGAGGGGGCGAGCCGCCAGCTGAGCGCCGTCATCGTGTCGCGCAGCCGCACGGCGAGCGGGCCGCGTATCCGGGTGACGCGGCAGATCGCGGCGGACCTGGCCACGATCTTGGACGTACGCTCAAGCCGAGCGGCGGTGTAACCGGCCAAGGGGTCGACTCCGCCGCTCCCACCGGTGGCTCTGTCGTTTCCGGCGTATGCTCCACGCCCCTTCCCCGTCGTCCCGGCGCTCCCGCCCGTCGCCTCGCGGCTCTCGCCCACAGGTACGGCACTCGCGCCGTTCGCTCCGGTGAACCCCTCGCCGTCGCCGACCACGTGGGCCAGCACCACCGCGTCCTCGATCGCCTGGCAGGCGCCCTGACCCAGGTTGGGAGTCATGGCGTGCGCGGCGTCGCCCAGCAGGGCGACCCTGCCCCGGTGCATGGCGGGCAGGGGGGTGGCGAGGTGGCGGATGTCGTTTCTCAGGACCTTCTCCGATGAGGCCGCGGCGAGCAGCTCGGGGATAGGGGAGTGCCAGTCGCCGAACAGGCGTCGCAGCTCGGCCAGCTGGTCTCCACCACCGCCGCCCGCGGGGACGGTGTCGGTGGCGTAGCAGTAGGACGTGCCGCCGACCAGTGGCATCACGCCGAAGACCCTGCCGCGCCCCCAGCTCTCGTACGCCTCACCCGGGGCGCCCGCGGCGGGGATGAGCACCCGCCAGCTGGTGACGCCCGCGTAGCGAGGGGCCGGGTGGCCGGGAAACAGGGCCGACCTGATGACGGAGTTGATGCCGTCGGCCGCCACCACCAGGTCCGCCTCCACCTGCTCGCCGGGGAGAGTCACCACACCGCTCTCCGCGTGGACCCCCGAGACCCTGGCGTTCAGCCGAACCGTGCCGGGGGTGAGGCGGGAGAAGAGCATGGCGATCAGGTCCGCGCGGCGCAGCAGCACCACGGAGTCGCCGCCGTGGCGCGCGGAGGCGGCCTCCGCGCTCGTCTTCACCAGCCATCTGCCGTCGGAGCGCCGGATGCCGCCGCTGCCCTGGACCGCCGACAGCTCGCGGATCTCGTCACCGGCCCCGAACGTGTCGAGCGCCTTGAGCGCGTTGGCGGCGACGGCCAGTCCCGAGCCGACCGACTCCAGGGACGCCGCCCGCTCGAACACCGTCACGTCCCAGCCCCGCCGCTGCAACGCCACCGCCGCCGCCAGCCCGCCGATGCCCGCTCCGATGACCGTCGCACGCGCCATGACCCTCTCCTTTACTACGAATGTAGTGAATATTACTACGCCTGTAGTTAGACTACAAATGTAGTATCGAGGGGTGAAGTCCCAGCGTGCCGAGCTCGTCGCCGATACCGCCATCGACCTGCTCGCCGATCGTGGAATGCGCGGTCTGACCCATCGAGCGGTGGACGAGGCGGCGGGACTGCCGCCGGGATCGACCTCCAACCTGGCCCGCACCCGGTCCGCGCTCCTGGAGCTGACCCTCGCGCGTCTCACCCAGCTGGAGTCCACCGCGTTCGCGGCGGCCCCCGCACCCCCCGGGGCGGACATGGTCGAAGCCCTCGCCGAGATGACGGCCCAGGCGCTCTGGACACAGCTGACGGTCGGCCGTCGGCAGACGATCGCCCGCTACGAGCTGGCCTTCGAGGCCAACCGCAGACCGGAGCTGCGCACGATCTACGACAGGGCCGGTGAGCGCTTCCGCGACCTCGCGGTCGCGATCCTCTCCGCCGCGGGGTCGTCCGACCCGGTACGGCACGGGCGCCAGTTCGTCGCCTTTGGCGAGGGGGTGATGTTCGACGCGCTCATCGGCGCCGGAGCCGAACCGGCCCTGGACGACCTCCGGCTGGGGGTGCGGGAATTCCTGCGCGGCATGCTCGGCGAGGGAGCCGCATAGGCGCGGGGACGCGGTTCAGCGGGGCAGGCCGGTGAGGCGGGCGCGGTGGGCGGGCCACTCGTCGTCGAGGATGCTGAAATAGGCGGTGTCGCGCCAGGTGCCGTCGGTGCGACGGCGCTGGCGGCGCAGGACGCCCTCGGGGACGCCGCCGATGCGCATGATCGCGTTCTGCGAGCGGACGTTCAGGTTGTCGGTCTTGAGCTGCACCCGGTTCACGCCCAGCTTGTCGAAGGCGTGGTCGATCAGCAGCACCTTGCACTCGGTGTTCACCGCGGAGCGCCACACCGACCTGCCGTACCAGGTCCAGCCGATCTCGATGCTGTCGGCGTACCCGGGGGTGTCGATGTAAGTGGTCCAGCCGACCGCGCGGCCGGTCTCCCGCAGGATCACCGCGAACGGCACGTGGTCCGGCGTCCCGGCCAGCCGCGCGGCGATCTCCGCCAGTGCGGCCTCGGTGCGCGGGGTCGGGGCGGGCATCCAGCGCCACACCTCGTCGTCACCGCCACCGGCCAGGAACAGGTCGGGCACGTGGTCGCCGGTCAGCGGCTCCAGTCGTACGTTCTCGCCTTCGAGGGTGACGGGCGCGGGCATCTTCGCGGTCATGGGGACGACCCTAGAACCCACAGTGGACCTGTCCGAAGGTCCACTCAGGAGGTGTTCCCGGGGACCACTCCGCGCTCGAGGTGGGCCAGCCTGCGGCCCGCCGCGCAATCCTCGATCAACAGCGTGAGACGTCTCTCCCTCGTCTCGGGCCGCTTCGCGGTGGTCACCCAGTGCAGCGCGGTCTTGCGGTAACCGGGCGGCCGGCTCTGGAACCACTCCCACGCCGTGCTCTCCGCACGGAAGCGGCGCTCCTGCTCCTCGTCCAGCATGGCGGTCTCGGCCTGCTCGTGGGAGTAGATCACCGAGTTGTCCTCGGTGCGCCGCTCGAAGGCGAGCAGCCCCGCCGGACGCATGAGACCGCGCTCGGTCAGCTCGGCGACCTTGGCGATGTTGACCGCGCTCCACGTACTGCGCGCCTTGCGCGGGGTGAAGCGGATGCTGTAGCTCTCGGCGTCGATGCCTTTGCGTACGCCGTCGATCCAGCCGAAGCACAGGGCCTGCTCGACGGACTGGGGCCAGGTGAGCCCTGGGCGGCCTGAGCCCTTCTTGGGGAATCCCACCAGCAGTTCCGCCTCGGTCTCGTGGTGTGCCTCCAGCCAGGCGCGGAACTCCTCGGGGGTGGCGAAGAAGACGGGGTCCATGGGGTTCAAGGGTAGGGGGTGTGTCGACAGGCATACCGTCCGGTCGGTACTCTCGCGGGAGACTGTGAGGAGGGTCCATGGATTTCGCGTTCGACGCCAAGACCGAGGAGCTGCGGGGACGGCTGCTCGGTTTCATGGACGAGTGTGTGTATCCGGCGGAGGAGGCGTTCGAGGCCCAGGCCGCCGAGAGCGGGTGGGCCAGCCCGCCGCTGATGGAGGATCTCAAGGAGGAGGCGCGCAGGCGGGGCCTGTGGAACCTCTTCCTGCCCGGTGAGCACGGCGCGGGCCTGAGCAACCTGCAGTACGCGCCGCTGGCCGAGATCATGGGCCGCTCGCCGAAGATCGCTCCCACCGCGACCAACTGCGCCGCCCCCGACACCGGCAACATGGAGGTCCTCTCCATGTTCGGCAACGAGTGGCAGCGCAAGGAGTGGCTGGAGCCGCTGCTGCGCGGCGAGATCCGGTCGGCGTTCGCGATGACCGAGCCCGACACCGCCTCCTCCGACGCCACCAACATCGCGCTGTCGATCGTGCGGGACGGCTCGGAGTACGTCGTCAACGGCCGCAAGTGGTTCGCCTCCGGCGCGATGAACCCCAAGTGCGCGATCTTCATCGTGATGGGCAAGACCGACCCCGAGGCGTCCTCGCACCGGCAGCAGTCGATGATCCTGATGCCGCGCGACACGCCCGGCATGCACATCAAGCGCGGGATGCACGTCTTCGGCTACTCCGACTCCGACCACGGCGGACACGCCGAGATCGTGTTCGAGGACGCCAGGGTGCCGGTCGACAACCTGATCGGCGAGGAGGGCGGCGGTTTCGCGATCGCCCAGGCCCGCCTCGGACCCGGCCGCATCCACCACTGCATGCGGCTCATCGGGATGGCCGAGCGGGCCGTCGAGATGATGTGCCTCCGCACCCTGTCGCGGAGCACGTTCGGCAAGCCGATCGCCCAGCAGGGCGTCGTCCAGGACTGGATCGCCGAGTCACGGGTGAGGATCGAGCAGCTCCGCCTCCTCGTGCTGAAGACCGCCTGGCTGATGGACACCGTGGGCAACCGGGGCGCCCACGCGGAGATCCAGGCCATCAAGATCGCCACACCGCGCGACGTGGAGTGGATCCTGGACAAGGCCGTCCAGGCCCACGGCGCCGGAGGCGTGAGTCAGGACTTCCCGCTGGCCGCGCTCTGGGCCGGAGCGCGCTCGCTGAGGCTGGCCGACGGCCCGGACGAGGTCCACAAGCGCTCCCTCGCCTACCGGGAGCTCAAGAAGCACATGTGATCCGGCGCCGCCCGTCGGCCGTCCCGCACGCCAGGGGCGGTGGGTGGTGTCTCCGAGCTGGGGAGAGCACGAACCGACGTGGATCGGCGGGCGGTGTGAGGCGTTCCAAGGCCGGGCGTGGGGTGCGCGAACCGACGCGAGTCGGCCAAGATTGACGCGGGTCGACGGAGATCGACGAAGGGAGCCGTTCGTGGCGCTGGACGAGAAGGCGGTGAGGGAGCGCGCCGCCGCGTTCCTGGCCGGGCACGACCCCGCCGGGGATCGGCTGGAGTTCCTGAGGGCCAGGTTCGACGCCGGACTCGCCTGGGTGCACTTCCCCGAAGGGCTCGGCGGGCTCGGAGCCGCACGCGAGCTGCAGAACGTGGTGGAGCGCGAACTGGAGGGGACACCGCAGCTCGATCTCGGGGTGCAGACGATCGGGCTGGGGATGGCGGCGCCCACGATCCTGACGTTCGGCACCGACGAGCAGCGCGCACGGTTCCTGCGTCCGCTGTGGACGGGCGAGGAGATCTGGTGCCAGCTCTTCAGCGAGCCCGGTGCCGGTTCCGACCTGGCCACGCTCGGCACCCGCGCGGTGCGGGACGGCGACGAGTGGGTGGTGGACGGGCAGAAGGTGTGGACCTCCGGCGCCCACCACGCCCGGTGGGCGATCCTGGTCGCCAGGACCGACGTGGACGTGCCCAAGCACCGGGGACTCACGTACTTCGTGTGCGACATGCACGCTCCCGGGGTCGAGGTGAGGCCGCTGCGGCAGATCACCGGCGAGGCCGAGTTCAACGAGGTCTTCCTCACCGGCGTACGGCTCGGTGACGACCTGCGGCTGGGGGAGGTCGGCGACGGCTGGCGGGTCGCGCAGACCACGCTGATGAACGAGCGGGTCGCGATCGGCGGCGCGCCGGTCCGGCGGGGCGGTGGCATGGTCGGCCTGGTCACCGAGACCTGGCGCTCCCGGCCCGAGCTGCGCACCCACGACCTGCACCAGCGGCTGCTGCGCCTGTGGGTGGAGGCGGAGGTGACGCGCCTGGCCGGGACGCGCCTGCGCGAACAGCTCTCCGCCGGGCAGCCGGGGCCCGAGGGCTCCGGTATGAAGCTCGCCTTCGCCGACCTCAACCAGGCTCTCTCAGGGTTGGACGTGGAACTGCGCGGCGAGGAGGGCCTGGTCTACGACGACTGGACCTTCCGGCGCTCCGACACCGTCGACTTCTTCGGCAGGGGGCCCGGATACCGCTACCTCCGCGCCAAGGGCAACTCCATCGAGGGCGGCACCTCGGAGATCCTGCGCAACATCATCGCCGAGCGCGTGCTCGGCCTTCCCTCGGAGCCCCGCGTCGACAAGGACGTGCCCTGGAAGGATCTTCCGCGATGACGGGAACGGGCTCGACGCGGTGAGCGGAGCGGGTCGCGTGGTGCATGAGGAGCGGTGAGCGGTTGTGACGGGAGTGAACCCGGCGCGGTGAGCGGAGCGGGTCGCGAGGTACGAGTGGTCCGCGTGGCGAATGAGGAGTGGTGAGCTGTGACGCTGCTGTACACCGAGGTCGAGGAGGAGCTGCGCGCCTCCGTGCGGGATCTTCTCGCGGACCGCTGCGGGGCCGCCGCCGTGTTGAGGCGGGTCGAGTCCGGGACGCCGTACGACGTGGACCTGTGGAAGACGCTGTCGCGGGAGATCGGGGTCGCGGGCCTGCTCGTGCCCGAGATCTACGGCGGGGCGGGGGCGTCGGCGCGGGAGGTCGCGGTGGTGCTGGAGGAGCTGGGGCGGGCGGTGGCGCCGCTGCCGTTCCTCACCGGTTCGGTGCTCGCGACCAAGGCCCTGCTGCAGGTCGGCGAGGAGGATCTGATCCAGGAGCTCGCCTCGGGGGAGACGACGGCGGCGCTCGCGGTGTCGCTGGCGGCTTCGCCGTACCGGCCGCTGCCGGAGACCGTCACCGCGGACGGGGGGATCCTGAACGGCGAGGTGAGGGCGGTGGCGGGCGCGGAGGTGGCGGACGTGCTGCTCGTGCCCGTCGGAACGGCGCTCTACCAGGTGGAGGCGGCGGATGTCCGGATCGAGGTGGTGCCGTCGCTCGACCTGACGCGTCCGGTCGCCACCGTCACGTTCTCCGACACTCCCGCCGGTGAGGCGATCGGCCGGCTCGACGTGCGAAGTGTGCTGAGCTTCGGCGCGGGACTGCTCGCCTCGGAGCAGCTCGGGGTCGCCGAGTGGTGTCTGAGCACGACGCTCGCCTACATCAAGGAGCGTCGGCAGTTCGCCCGCCCGGTGGGGTCCTTCCAGGCGATCAAGCACCGGATGGCCGATCTCTGGCTGGACGTGGTGCGCGCCCGCGCCGCCGCGAGGAACGCGGCCGACCTGCTCGCCACGGACCCGGGACCGTCCGGCGGGCAGGAGGCGGTCCGGGATCGCGAGCTGGCGGTGGCGGTGGCCGCGTCGTGGTGCTCGGAGGTGGCGGTGCGCGTCGCGGAGGAGAGCGTGCAGCTGCACGGCGGGATCGGGATGACCTGGGAGCACCCCCTGCACCTCTATCTCAAGCGCGCCAAGTCCGCCGAGGTCGCGCTCGGCACTCCCGGTGCCCACCGGGACGCCCTGGCGGCTCTCGCGGACCTGCCCGCGCCGGTCTGACCGGGGGTCAGGCGGGGAGCGTCCGTTGGTTCGGGCGCAGCGAGGTGAGCAGCAGGTCGGCGAAGTGCGCCCCCAGCTCGGGGCCGGAGAGCGCGCCCTCCGCGCTGTACCAGGTGCCCAGGTGGTGGACGGAGCCGAAGAAGAAGTCGACGACGATGTCGGCGGGGATGTCGCTCCTGAAGACGCCCTCGCGCTGCCCCTCGGTGACCAGGTCGCGGAAGCGCTCGTGATAGCGGCGCCGCTCGGCGCGTACGACCTTGCTGGTGTCGGGCGCGAGCAGGTGCATCGAGCGGAAGAAGATCTTGAAGTCGTCCAGGTTGTCGACCGTGGTCGTCACGACGTCCGCGGCGGCGGAGTACAGACGCTCGGACACCGGCCCCGGGCCGTCGGCGAAGTGCGTCAGACGCTCCATCTGCAGGCGCAGCACCCGCCCGTAGATCTCGTGGAGCAGGTCGTCCTTTGAGTCGAAATAGTGGTACATGGCGCCCTTGGTGACGCCGGCCGCCGAGACGACCTCCTGCACCGACGTGCTCTCGAAGCCATGCTCGGCGAACAGGCGGGTGGCCTCGCTGAGCAGGCGTTGTCGTACCGGCTCCTGGTCCTGAGTCATGCGTCCCCCATGGTGTGGTGTGGGAAAGCATACCGACTGGTCGGTTACGTCGCCGGTGACTGGCGAATACGTGTTACTTGCGTCACCTTCGCGGCTCAGGGATGGCTGGAGCCCCCGGTTGGGTATTTCATAGTCTAAGGATCTTCAATGTGGCAGGTCCCCCCACCCTTCTCCTTGCCGACCGTTTCAGCCATGGGGGTTCGCTATGCCGGGCGGATCTATCTACGTGACGCCGGTTGACCAGGTCCACGGCCTGTCGCCGCAGGTCATGTACGAGCAGTTCTGGATCAAGGAAGTCGTCCACCGCAGGAAGGTGCGCGCGGTCAAGGCCGCGGCGGGCCTGGTGGTGGGCGTCGCGCTCGCCTACCGGTTCGGCCTGTCCCCGGTGATCCTCGGGCTGCTGGGCGGCCTGCTCGTCGCGGGCGCGGACACGTACTGGACCTGGAGGCAGTACGACGCCACCGCCGTCTGGCGCGGCAAGCGCAGAGGCGAGACCATCACCGCCAGGCTGCTCCGCCGCAAGCTGCGCAGGGCGGGCTACCAGATCCTCGAAGGCCGGGCGATTCCCGGAAAGGCATCGGTCGACCACCTCGTCATCGGCCCCGGTGGCGTCTGGGTGGTGGACAACGAGGCGTGGGACCCCGACACCGAGATCGCCCGCTACGGCGAGCGGCTGTTCCTGGGCGAGAAGTACGGCACGAAGGTGGCCAAGGCGCTCGTGGAGGTCGCCGATTCGCTGGCCGAGGTGCTCTCCCGCGAGTCGGGCATCCCCGTCACCATCGAACCCCTCATCGCCGTGCACGGCGGGGAGATCAGACGGTCGGTCACCGCGGAGGGGATCACCCTTCTCAAGCCCCGCCTCGTCTCGCGCTGGATCCTGCAGGGTCCCCGGGCCGATTTCGACGAGGCCCAGGTCGAGGTCCTGGCCAGGACCGCGGCCCGGGTGCTGCGCCGGATGAGCTGAGCGCGCCCGGCCCGTTCTCCGGACGAGTTCCCGAGTGCGTCCGGCCTTTTCGGACAAGGTCCTCAACGCGCCCGGCCCGTTCTTCGCGCAAGGTCCTCAACGCGTCCGGTTCGTTCTTCGGACAAGGTCCTCAACGCGCCCGGCCCGTTCGTCAGACGAGGTCCTCGATGAAGGCCGCGAGCTGCTCGACGTTCCGGCACTCGTACATCGGCACGATCCCGCCGTACGCCGTCGCCAGCGAGTCGCCGCTGTCCCACTGGTTGGTCGGCTCCGGATTGAGCCAGTAGGAGTGCCGGGCGCCGTCGGCCAGGCGGCGCAGCGTCTCCAGCGCGGGCGGCCGGTAGTTGGACCGGGCGTCACCCAGGATCAGCAGGGACGTCTTCGGCCCGACGGCGTCGCCGTACCGCTCGGCGAACACCTCCAGCGCGTGGCCGTAGTCGGTCCGGCCGAACCGCACCATGTCGGCCTCCTGCGTGAGCCGGGTCATCGCCTCCACCACGTCCGCGCCCGGCACGAAGAACCGGGTGATCTCGTCCACGGTGTCCACGAACCCGAACGCGCGCACCTTGGTGAACTGCTCGCGCAGCGCGTACGTGAGCAGCAGGGTGAAGTGCGCGAAGGAGGCGACCGAGTCGCTGGTGTCGCAGAGGATGACCAGCTCGGGCTTGTGCGGTCGGCGCGGCCTGTTGAAGGTGGTCAATGGCACCCCGCCGCTGGACAGCGAGGCCCGTACGGTCCTGCGGAAGTCGAGGCGGCCACGGTGGCCGAGCCGGTGCTTGACCGTGAGCCGGGCGGCGAGGCGGCGGGCGAGCGGATGCACCTCCCTGCGGAGCCTCGCCAGGTCGGCCTTGGTGATCCGCAGGAAGTCGAGCCGCTCAAGCGGAGGGCGTACGGAGGCGCGGGCGATCCGCTCGATCCCGGAGTCCTCGGCGATCCGGCGGCGCACCTCCCCTGAGACGGCCTCCTTGAAGCGCTCGGTGTTCTCGGTGATCCGCTGCCGGGCCACCTTCTCGGCGAGCCCGCCGCGTTCCCGGCCCGCGAGGACCTCGGCGAGCAGCCGCGCCATGAGCGTCTCGGGGGAGAGCGCCCGCATCACCGGGTAGGAGAACCAGTTCTGCCTGCCGGGACCGGCGGGCACGCGGCCGAAACGCTCCACCATCGCGCGTACGAACTCGTTCATGCCCTCGGCGCCCAGCAGCAGCTCGGCGAGCCGGTCGCGCAGCTCGGGAACCTCGGCGCTCTCCGGGGCCGGCAGGCCGGGCTCGGCCTCGCGCGGCGCGCGCAGGCCGGTCGTCGAGGCGGGGAACCACAGGTCGAACAGCGTGTCGAAGCCCGGCCGGTGCGAGGGCCGCTTGACCAACGTCGCGGCGTACGCGGCCCGCACCGACTCCCGTTCGGTCAGGTCGATCACCTCCAGCGCCCTGGCCGCGTCCAGTCCTTCGGCCGGTGACACCGGCAGCCCGGCCTCGCGCAGCGCGTGCACGAACCCCACATGCCGGTCGAGCAGGCTCACCCTCGGCCCCCCGCCTCGCGAAGAGCGCCGCCCACGCCGTGAGTCGAGCCTCTCGCGCCTCGCGCTCCGTGGAGCGGGTTTCCCGCGCCGTTTCTCGTGCCCTTCACAGAGCGAGCTCCTTGCGGGCGCGCGTCTGGTCGGAGGCGTGCTTGAGGACGACGCCGAGGGTCGCTCCGATCGCCTCCTCGTCCAGCTCGGTCCTGCCCAGCGCGAGCAGGGTGTTGGCCCAGTCGATCGTCTCGGCGATCGAGGGCGACTTCTTCAGCTCCAGGGTGCGCAGGGTGGCGACCGTGCGGGCGAGCTGCTCGGCGAGGCTCGCCTCGATCGCGGGCACCTGGGCTAGCACGATGTCGCGCTCGCGCTCCGGCGTCGGATACTCCAGGTGCAGATAGAGACAGCGCCGCTTCAGCGCCTCGGAGAGCTCGCGGGTCGCGTTCGAGGTCAGCACCACGTACGGCTTCCGTACGGCGGTGATCGTGCCGAGTTCGGGGATCGTCACCTGGTAGTCGGACAGGATCTCCAGCAGCAGCCCCTCCACCTCGACGTCGGCCTTGTCGATCTCGTCGATCAGCAGGACCGTCGGCGTCTCCGAGCGGATCGCCGCGAGCAACGGCCGCTCCAGCAGGAACTCCTCGGTGAAGATGTCGTCGTGCGTGGCGTCCCAGTCCTCGCCCTGACCGGCCTGGATGCGCAGCAGTTGCTTCTTGTAGTTCCACTCGTACAGCGCTCTGGCCTCGTCCAGCCCTTCGTAGCACTGCAGCCTGACGAGCCGGGCGCCGGTCGTCGCCGCCACGGCCTTGGCCAGCTGGGTCTTGCCCACCCCCGCGGGCCCCTCGGTGAGCAGTGGTTTGCCGAGTGCGCCCGCCAGGAAGACCGAGGTCGAGATGGAGTCGTCGGGGAGGTAGTCGGCGGCGTCGAGCCGCTCTCCGGCGTCGCTCGGTGAGGCGAACCACATGTGTGCTCCCAGGACAGGACCGAATGTTGTTCTACCTTAACCGGTGATCATCGTCGGCCGCCGTCCGCCCTCGGCCGGCGGCCGTCACGATTTCAACGCCACGCCCGATGTGCGCTATTGTTCAAGGGCTTCAAGCGCCGCTAGCTCAGTTGGTTAGAGCAGCTGACTCTTAATCAGCGGGTCCGGGGTTCGAGTCCCTGGCGGCGCACAGCGGTTCCGAACAGCGCATTCCTTGATCATAAAGGGATGCGCTGTTCGCATTCAGCCCGCCCGTTCGCCCAGCTTCATCCGCGCATCCGGCACGAGGCCACCGCCGCGTGAAAGGATCATGTTCATGCCCGCGCCCGGCGCCGCCCTGCCGCCCGCGCTCGAAGCACACACCCTCCTCGTCGCCGCCGTCATCGTCCACGACCAGACGCGGCAACGAGTCCTCCTCATACAGCGAGCGGCCAGAGCGAAGTTCGCCCCCAATCGCTGGGACCTTCCCGTCGGCAAGGCGAGCAAGGGCGAAGTGATCACCCAAACCGCGGTCCGCGAGCTGAAAGAGGAGACCGGACTGGTCGTAGACCCCGCCGACCTGCGAGTAGCCGGTCTCATCCACTGCTCCTGGGGTGTCGAGGCGCCGAACGGCTTCGTCACCGTTGTCTTCGTCGCCGACACCTGGAGCGGCACCCCGGTCAACGCCGAACCTCGCAAACACGCACGCGTCGCCTGGCACCCGGCAGACCGGATACCTCAGGCATTCGTGTCCACCACTCGCACCGCGCTGATCAACTACCTGACAGGTGGCCCCATGGTGACCACCGAGGGATTCTGATCCCCAGTGATATCTCCTCCGGTCACAGGCCACCACTTACCGGAACGGTGACGCCTCCGCGTGCTGTCAGGCGGGCGGCGGCGAGTGGGCCTCGCCCGTTACCCGCACCGGGTGGTGTCGGCGGCATTGATCACCTTCAGGGCTCCGAGCCGCCCGGTCCGTGGCCTTCACACGGTGGTGCGCCGTTGTTTCCTTCGAGGGGGGCGAGTGTCCAGTGGTCGCCTCGCGAGGGGATGGACCTGATGGTTGAGTGTGTTCTGGTCGTCCGAAGGTCAACGCTGGACATAAACCAATCTAAAAGGTAGGAATAGTATGAAACGTCTCGCGCATCTTGAGGAGCAGCCATGACAGCCAAACTGATCGACCTGGCCGCGTACGTCCAGGAATGGCAGGACTGGCACCACCGGCACGAGAGAGCGCTGGCCGATCCCCACGGGTTCCTCGCCGTCACGAACCTGCACTGGCTGACGCCTGAACCGCAGCGCCTGCCGGATGCCCCAGGGGAGTGGTCGACCGGCGGCGAGGGCGTAGTTGTGACCCTCGGCGACGCGGAGGAGCTGGTCGTGGACGGCACGCCTGTGCGTGGCCGGTACGTGTTCGGCCACATCCCCGAACGCGCTTCGATCAATGCCGCCTGGGGTGAAGCGGTGATCGAGGTGGCCAAGCGGGGCGGGCATGACATCGTCAGGCCCAGACACCCGGATCACCCGCTGCGTGTCGCGTTCGCCGGCACTCCGGTGTTCCCTCCGGACCCGCGATGGTTGGTCGTCGGCCGCTACCTGCCGTTCGACGAGCCCCGGCCGACGGACGTCGGGGCGGCGGTGGAAGGGCTGAGGCACGTCTACGACGCGCCAGGGCGGGTCGAGTTCAAACTCGACGGGCAGACGCTGAGCCTGACGGTGTTCAACGGTCACGCGCCGGGCAGCTTGATCGCCCTGTTCACCGATGCGACCTCCGGCGTGACCACCTACGCCGCCAACCGCGTCCTGCAGCTCGGGGTGCCCGATGTCGACAACCAGGTGACCGTGGACTTCAACCGGGCCACGAACCTGCCGTGCGCCTACACCGACCTCGCCACCTGCCCGCTGCCGCCGGAGGAGAACCGGCTGCCGGTCGCGATCGAGGCAGGCGAGAAGATCCCCTACGAGCGCGGCTGACGTCCGGACGAGCGCGCCCGTGGCCTGCGTGTCCCCCGTGTCACCGGCGCCTCCGCGTCCCGTGTCACCGGAACGGCGACGCCTCCGCGTGCCGTCAGGACGGCGCGGAGGCGAGAGGGCGGCCGCCCGTTACCCGCACAGGGTGGTGTCGAGGGCCTTGATGACCTTCATGGCTCCGGCCTCGCTGCTGGGCAGGGCGGTCACCGCGAGCGCGGACGCCCGGCCGTCTGTGGTGGCGGCGTTGCGGGTCTCGTAGCCGTCGATGTCGCCGCCGTGGCCCCATCCGGTGTCGCCGCAGCTCAGCTTCATCTTGACCACGCCGAGCCCGTACCGCCAGCCCTCGGGGAGCCCAGGGGCCTTCACCGTCTTCTTCATCTCCGCCAGTTGCGCGGACTTGAGCAGTTTGCCGTCCAGGAGGGCGAGGAAGAAGGTGTTGAGGTCGTCCGGGGTGCCGATGAGCTGGCCGGCCGCGCCGCCCCAGGACGGGTCCATCGTGGTGACGTCGATGAACTTACCCTTGGGCTCGCTCACCGTGTAACCGCGGGGGTGCGGGCCCTTGACGGTCTGGTCGCCGACGCCCGGCCAGTAGGTGTCACGCAACCCGGCACGGTCGATGACCCGCTTGGTGACCTCTTCGGCGATCGGCCGGCCGGTGACCTTCTGCACGATCAGGCCGAGCAGCAGGTAGCCGGTGTTGCTGTACTCCCAGCTCTTGCCCGGCCTGAACGACGCCTTGTGGCGCAGCGCCACGTCGATCATGTCCCTGGCCTCGACATAGCGATGCTGGATCTTGGAAAAGTCCCCGTGTATGTAGCGGGTGTAGTTGGGCAGGCCGCTGGTGTGCTGGAGAAGCTGGCGGACGGTGATCTTACGCCCATCGCCGGCCTTGCCGCGGATCATCCCGGGCAAGTACTTCTCGATCGGCCCGTCCAGCTTGATCCTGCCCTCGCCGACGAGCTGCAGCACGACGGTGGCGACGAACGGCTTGGTATTGCTGCCGATGCGCACCCGGCCGTCGGCCGGCACCTCCTCCCGGGTCTCCAGGTTCCCGACGCCCGCGGTGTAGTCGGTGACGCGCCCTTCGCGGCCGCGCACCGAGGCGAGCGCGCCGGGAAACTCCTTGCCGACCAGCCCGTCGAGCGCCTTCTGCACGCCGTCGTCGAGACCGGCGGCCGAGGAGACCGACGCCCCTGCCGAGGCCGAGGCGGCGACCGGCGCGGCAGCGGCACCTACGGCGATCAGCGCGGCGAGCCCGCAGGCGAGGAAGCGGGATCGGGGAGAGGAGGGGGTGAACATTGGAACTCCTTGTTCGAGGGGGTGCTTTCCGACCTCTGAAGCATGTCGCGAGGGAGGTCATCGCTTCGATCCCGCGAACTGGAGATCCTTGGTACAGCTGGTACTACCTCATGGCCCGTTCCGCGACCGCGGCGTCTATCCGCGCAATGCTCGCCGCGGCTCCGTTCTGGCGAGGTCTGCCGAGTCGTGGCGCACGGCATCGCTCGGCCGCGGGCTTCTGAACGTCTGCGTACTCACCGGGAGCGGCGCGCCGTCCACCTTGGGCGCGCAATCGGTTGTTCCCCGTCCCGGCTCGGCGTTCGTTCGAACGACGCCCACCCGGAAAACGATCGCGGGAACGACTCTGGATATGGGGAAAGGTAGCGCCGAGGGCGTGGTCGTCGAGCCCGCGCTCCGCGCCCCGGTTGTCGGCGAAAGCAGGCCGATATCGCGGATCGGCTGATTACGATGGTTCGATGACCGAACGTCGAGCGCTGCTCATCGGTGTCCCGGAATGCGATGACACGACTTTCTCGTCCATTTCCCAGGTGGTGCGGAACGATATCCAGAAAATGCGCTCGGCGCTGGCTTCTTCTGCCTACTCGATCGATTCGATCGGTAACGACGGACAGGACCCGAGCGGAAGCCGCGTTCGCGCCGCCATCAGGAAGGCGTGCGCCGGGGCTCCGGAGCGAAGCGTTCTGCTCCTTTACTTCTCCGGCCACGGCATCAGCATCAACGGCGTCGACTACCTGGTTCCCAGCGACGCGTACCGGGAGAACGGCGTGCTCGTCCCGGAGAGTCTCGTGCCGGTGATTCCCGACCTCAGCAAGTGCCGTGCCAAGCTGGTCGTCTTTTTCGTCGACGCCTGTCGTGACGACCCGGCCGGGCGGCCGTCCGAGGGGGCCTGGGGCGGCGTCTTGCACTATCCGGCCGGTGGCTCCCAGGTGATGGTCGCGGGGTGCGAGCCCGGACAGTTCTGCCGCTACGGCGAGGATGGCAGCGTCTTCACTCGGACACTCGCCAAAGTGCTCGACCGGCGCAATCCGGCCCGGACGCTCAGCGCGGTGCTGGCCGAGGTGAGAAAGGAGATGAGCCGGACGACCGGCCTCGGCGACGACCGTGTCCAGCTTCCGAACGCCTATCCGAAGGTTATGGCGCGCCATTCGGCCGACACGGTGATCTGTGAGGGCGATCAACTGGTTTCGGCGTGGCGTCGCGCCGCGGCCGGCAACAAACTCTGGAACCTGGCCGCCGATGCCTCCGAGTCGTTGCGGGAGAAGGTGGCGGCCCTCGCGGAGGACTGCGCCAGAAAACATCTCGAGGTCGCCGACCACCTCCGTGAGAAGACCGTAATGGTGGACCACTGGTTCGACCCGAACTATCCGGAGCGGGTCATCGACTTCACCGCGCAGCTCTTCGGGGAACATGTGCCGGTTAGGCCCGAAGAAGCAGCGGCGTTGATCGCCGCCCCTTTTCTGCGGGAAACGGTGCTCGCCGAGGGAGTGTGGCTGGCGGCCGGCATTCGGCCCGGCGATTTCAAGCGCAGCTATGAGACTGGCGAGCGCACCGACCTCGAACTCACTCATGAGATGTATCCGCAGGTGATCCGGCGCGCGGAAGGGCTCGCGCGCCGTGGCCAACAGGAGGCCGCGGAGACGCTCGTCATGTGGCTGGTCCATCGCTGGCTCACAGAGGTGGACGGCCTGTGGAAGTGCGATCGGTCAGAGCGGTTCATCGAGCGGGGAGCGTCCCTGCTGTCCGGTGCCGTCTCGGAGCTCAGCCTGCGCGAGTGCCGACGGCTGATGGAAACCCTCATGCGTGCGATCGCCGCAGCGCCGGTCGACCCGAAGCTCGAAGACAGGATCGGGCTGCTGCCGGAGAGCTGGCGCGGGCATGTCGGAGTGCTCTGGCTAGCGGGGACGCTGGCCGCAGACCCCCGGCGAATGCCGACGGTGATCGCCGATCACATCGGCACCGGGCTGGAGTTGCCACTCACCTCGGTCAAAAACGCCGCCGGGCTTCTCCGCATCCAGCAGCGCAAGAGCGCTCTCGACCTCAGCCTGATCTGCGAGCACCCGGCCCAGCACGCCGCGTTCGAGGCGGTGGCCGTCGCGGCCCAGCACATCCTCGGGCGCCTCCGCTGTCTGGGCCATCTGGGGCCGGTCGAGGACGCGCTTCCGGTACGGATCACCCATGAGGGGGTGCGGGCCGACCGGCCTAGCGCTGACGGCGCTCCCGTCTACCAGGTGCCGCTCACCCGGTTCAGGCTCTCCGAGGACAAGATCCGGGAATTGCTGATGGGTCGCCAGCTCTACGACGACCCGTCGCTGGCCATCCGCGAGCTCTACCAGAACGCCCTGGACGCCTGCAGATACCGCGACACCCGGCTCGAGGGGCTGCGTAGACGCGGCAGGCGACCGGCGGTGTGGGAGGGAGCGGTGACCTTCCGGCAGGGCTTCGAGAACGGCCGCGAGTACGTCGAGTGTGAGGACAACGGTGTCGGCATGGGCCGGGAGGTGCTGGAGCAGGTCTTCGCCCACGCAGGGGAGCGCTTCGTCCACCTACAGGAGTACCGCGCCGAGCACGCGCTCTGGCAGGAACTTGACCCGCCGCTGCGGATGGTGTCCAACAGCCAGTTCGGCGTCGGCGTCTTTAGCTATTTCATGATCGCGGATGAGATCCTGCTGGTCACCCGGCCGGTGGATCAACAGGGTATTCCCTCCCCCGAGGGATTCACCGTTCAGATCGCCAGCAGCGGCAGCCTCATGCAGGTGACCCCGTCGGAGGAGATGCTGGGCGGCGGCACCCGGATCCGGCTTTACCTGACCGGCGACGAGGAAGAGGAAAAGATCTCCGTCCTGCAGACGCTGCGCCGGCTGCTGTGGATCGCCGAGTATCGGGTGGTGGCCTCGGAGCACGACTCGGCCCCTGAGGAGTGGTCACCCAGGAAGCTCCGTTACCAGGACGAGTCCGCCGAGTCGCTCGAATACGACCGTGACCTGTGGTGGGTGTCCGGCGAAGGCGGGCTCGCGGCCGACGGCCTGCGGACCAACGAGGAGATATACGGACTCGTCGTCAACCTTCGTGACGAGCACCGCCCGCAGTTCACCGTCGATCGTAAGAAGCTCCGCACCTGGCACGAGCAGTGGGTCAACGAAAGGATTGACAAGTCACTGCCGATGCTCATGGACTGGCCGGGACTGTCGCTGTCCTGGTTGTGGGATGTCACGGAATCGACGCCGGAGGTGGCCCAGCGGGTCTTCGATCACCTGGTGAGGAGCGGGACCGAGATCCAGGCCGGTGGCGGCTGGGGGCAGGGCACGACGGTCCCGGCGGCACAAGTCGGTTGTGTGCCCGAGGACAGGGAACTGTTCGACCCGAAGAACTGGCACTCCTTCTACGCGGGCTGGTTCATGACCTGGCGGTCCGGTGTCTGGAAGCGCCTTGTCGGCGGCCAGCGTACTTTCAGGCGCATCCCGAGCGCCCTGTCCGTCGAGGGGTTTCCGGTCGCGGGCCCCATCGACGGTGCCCTTCTGAGCAGGCTGAACTGGAGCACCTACGACACCCCGGTTCCCGTGGAGGAGATCATTCTCGCGACCGCGCATCCGAAACAGCGGATGTCGGATCTGCTGCGGCGAATGCGCAGGTTCGCGATCACCGGTCTGGACCTACGTCATCTTCGCTGCTGTCCGCCTGTGTCCCGAACGTTCAAGGAGGAGGACGCGCCGCTCGCTGGCGCGTTGGCGGCATGGACCCTGCTGGGCCTTTCCCACGCGCCGATCGTCGCCGGGTGGCTCGTGAGGGCGTCCGCTCACCTGGACCAGCCGTTGAAGGAGGTTCTGCGGAGAGCCGCCGAGATCGCACCCCCCGGCTGGTCCGCGCCCGAACTGGATCTGGCGAGGTTGGGTGACGAGATATGCACGACGGCGGAGACTAAGCTCGTCTCGCGGCGTCTCAACGGCAGAGCGCCGTGGATCGAGGGGGAGCTCTCGCCCGACCACATCGCGCATGCGGCGGGCGAACTCGGGCGCGACATCTCGCAGATCCTTCAGATGTGCGACCGGCTCGGACCGCTCGGGGTCGCGGTGGCGGGCCGCGACCGCTATCCGGAGACCTTCGAGCGGGTGGAGGCGGAGGCGCTGCGGCACCTCCAACACGTCGGAGACCGGTTGACCCCGATCAAGCTTATGAACGTCGCGGGAGTGGCCGGAATGAGCGTCCAGGAGGCCAGGTCGGCACTCGCCTCGCTGGAGGAGCGAGGACTCCTCCGGCTCCCGGAGATTCCTGCCGAGCTGGACCTGACACTCGACGCCGACGTGATCGGGTTCATCAACTCGACGATGCGGGCGGTTCGCGGTTCGACCCGGCGACAGGATTTCGTTCTCCGGGAGCCGTGCCTGGCGGTGGCCGGGGCGCTGTCCGGCCGGTACTGGCGGCGAGGCCCGGTTGGCCCGATCAAGGATCTCGTTCCTTTCACCGCTCCGGAGACGGAGATCACCCATGTCGATATCATCCGTCTCGCCACGATGATCTATGGGTCGATCGGCGATGCGCGGCGTGCCTTCTCCGCGGCCTATCCCGATGTGCCCCTTCCCGAGGCGGATCGCAGTTGTGACGACCTGCAACCCTGGGTGCTCTCGGCCTACCTAATCACTCCGCTCTGGAGCTGGGCCCGGCCGGACTGGAGCCTGAGCGCGGGACACATCGTCAAAGGCGCGATGGATCTCGGCGTCACCGTCGGGGAGTTCCTGGCACTCCTGGACCCCTACCGCCAGTTCGATGCCCCGATACCCGACCTCGAGCCGGAGGCGTCCGCCGAACTGGCCGACTGGCATCCCGATCCGTATGACGCCGACATGCTCACGATCCCCGATGTGGAAACGGCGTACTTCGACGACATTGGCTACCTGGCAGAGATCGACGCGCTGCGGCTGGTGCAGATCGCGGGGCGGCTCGGGATGACCTTGACCGATGCGCATCAGCGGCTCAGCAAGATGGTCCCCCTCGGCCTGCGGCTCGACTACGCAGCCGAGGCCGTCCCCGAAGGAATCGTGTGGTGGTACGACCTGCTGTTGCTGACCGTCTACTTGGACGGGCAGGCGCCCGCGGTGAGCGGTCGCGTCGATCAGGGGCATCTGCGGCGGGTCGCGGGGGAGACCGGAGAGTCGGTCGGGTGGCTGTCCGACAGATTGAGGATCTACGCGCCGTTGTTCTCGCTCACCCTGCCCGAGGAGTCCGTTGATGGCTGAGCATCGTCCTGTCCCGTTCACGGAGGCCGAGTTCGACGGGCAGGTCACCTTCACCGTCGCGGAGATCGACAAAGGGCTGGTCGTCACGGGGAACTGCCCAGGATGCGGGGCGCGGACCTCGACGACGTTCTCGCATGGGACGCCACAGGGGACCAAGGGGGGCCTCCGGCGGAAGCCGCCGGTGCGAGCCACGAAGGTCACCGTTTACTGCGAATGCGGTTATCCGCATCCGGAACGGCCGCCCGAGGTACCGGACACCGGGTGCGGGGCGTACTGGTCGGTTGACATCGGATGAGCATCGAGCGAAAGCGCTGGGCGCAGCGCGCCCAGGCACTACGGTTCGAGCAGCTCACGATTGTTCGGAAGCAGGCCGAGGGCTGGCGGATCGGGCTTAGCGGGTTGACCGCGTTACTGAGCGCCGTGCTGCTGGTTAAAGGCCGCGACACGGTGACCGGCCTGGAAGACTGGGCCAAGGTAACGGTCGCCATCCTGTTGACCGCCGCGTTCGCGGCGCTGGTCGCGGCGACCATGCTCGCGATCAGGGCCGCCTCAGGGACACCCGGTTCGGAGATCCTGCTGACGGGCGAGGATCTCCAGGAGTGGACGCGGCACGAGGTGCGAGCCGTCGGCTGGCGGATACGTGGTGCGGCGGCCTTGACCGTTCTGGCGCTGGCCATGCTGGTGACCGCGCTGGGGTTTACCTGGTTCGGGCCCGATGCCAAGGCCGTCAAATCGATGGTCGAGGTCGTCGGCCCGGCGGGAAGACTCTGCGGGGAACTGATCGGGAGCGCCGATGGCGAGCTGATCATCAAGGAGAGGGGGCTACGGCGCGTGACGTTGAGCCGGGTGATCTCCGTCAGCCCGGTCGAGAAATGCGAATAGAGGTCCTAGAGGAACAGACGTCCAAGAGTACGGAGAACGCCCGAAGGGCGGCGACGTCACCGGGCTGTCCCACGTGGAGCGTTGGCCGTGCCGCCGTCGAATCGTGGCAGGTCTGGAAGCCAGGGGGCGATGACGCGGGTGGGCGACCACCTGCCCGTCAGCTGATGGGCAGGTGGTCGAGGTAACCGCGGACGTTGCGGCGGGTCTCGGCCACCGAGTCCCCGGCGAACTTCTCCGCCACCGCGTCCGCCAGGACCAGCGCGACCATCGCCTCGGCGACGATCCCCGCGGCCGGGACCGCGCACACGTCCGACCGCTGGTGGTGGGCCCGCGCCGGGGCGCCGGTGGTGACGTCCACGGTGGCGAGGGCCCGTGGCACGGTCGCGATCGGCTTCATCGCCGCGCGCACCCGCAGCGCCTCGCCCGTGCTCAGACCGCCCTCGGTCCCGCCGGAGCGGCCCGAGGTCCGCCTCACGCCCTCGGGGGTCGGCACGATCTCGTCGTGTGCTCTCGACCCCGGCGTACGGGCGAGCGCGAAGCCGTCCCCGACCTCGACGCCCTTGATCGCCTGGATGCCCATCAGGGCGCACGCCAGCCTCGCGTCGAGGCGCCTGTCCCAGTGCACGTGGGAGCCGAGCCCCACGGGGACCCCGTACGCGAGGACCTCGACCACGCCGCCCAGCGTGTCGCCGTCCCGGTGGGCCCGGTCGATCTCGGCGACCATCGCCTTGCTCGCGTCCGCGTCCAGGCAGCGCACCGGGTCGGCGTCCAGCCTCCCGGCGTCCGCGGGGACGGGAAGGACCCCGTCGGGGGCCTTGGCCGAGGCGAGTTCCACCACGTGCGAGACGAGCTCGATCCCGGCCGTCTCCCGCAGGTAGGAGCGGGCCACCGCCCCCAGCGCCACCCGCGCGGCCGTCTCCCGCGCGCTCGCCCGCTCCAGGATCGGACGGGCCTCGCCGAAGCCGTACTTCTGCATGCCCGCCAGGTCGGCGTGGCCGGGCCTGGGCCGGGTCAGCGGGGCGTTGCGCGCCAGCCCTTCCAGCACCTCGGGGCCGACGGGGTCGGCCGCCATCACCTGCTCCCACTTGGCCCACTCGGTGTTGCCCACCACGATCGAGACCGGCGAGCCCAGGGTCAGCCCGTGCCGTACGCCGCCGAGGATGGTCACCTCGTCCATCTCGAACCGCATTCGCGCGCCCCGGCCGTAACCCAGCCGCCGTCTGGCGAGCGCGTCGGCCAGCATGCCGGTGGTGACCGGCACACCGGCGGGCAGCCCTTCCAGGGTCGCGACGAGGGCGGGGCCGTGCGATTCTCCCGCGGTCAGCCAACGCAACCTGCTCACCGGGCCACTCCTTCACTGCTGAGGCTGAGTTCGCGGAGGTCGTCGGACACCAGGTGCTCCCCGGACACGCCGAGGTCACCGGAGCCGAAATCGGAGCCCGAGCCGAAGTCCAGGCCGGATCCGAAGTGGCGGGCGCCGTGCAGCCAGGCCACCTTGTCGTGCAGGTCGTCCACCGTGAGGGAGGACAGCATCGCGTTCCGCGCCAGTGCCTCGGCGCCCGCCGGGTGATAGAGGCGTTCCCCCATCGCGCGGGCCACCAGCTGGGTTCTGGCCGTGCGTTCGCGGCGCTCGGCGTTGTACTTCTCCAGGCGCTGGGTGAAGGCGTCCTCGTCGCAGTCGAGCAGCCTGCCGATCACCACCGCGTCCTCAAGCGCCATGCACGCGCCCTGGGCGGCGTACTGCAGCATCGGGTGCGCGGCGTCGCCGAGCAGGGCGACCCGCCCGTCCGTCCAGCGGTCGACCGGGTCGCGGTCGCACAGGACCCAGGTCCGCCACTCCTCGCCCAGCTCCAGCAGGGCGCGGGCCGTCTCGCTCAGGCCGGGGAACTCGCCCAGTACGTGGGACCTGTCCGCGGGCTCGCCCGCCAGTTCCTCGCGGGCGCCGTCGTCCCGGGTGGCGGCGAGGTTCAGGAACCTTCCGCCGCCGATCGGGTAGTGGACGAAGTGCCACTTCGGGCCCGCCCAGAGGGTGACGGTGTTCCACCGCAACTCCGCGGGGACCTTCTCCATGGGGATGACCGAACGGTAGATGGTGTGCCCGGAGATCCGTGGCCTGCCGTCCCCGACGAGCTGACGGCGGACGGCCGAGCGGATGCCGTCGGCCCCGATGAGGGCGGCGCCGGTGAAGCGCTCTCCGGTGTCCGTGACGGCGGTGACGCCGGTCGGGTCCTGTTCGTAGCGGGTGACCCATCGGCTGCCGAGCAGTTCGATGTCGCCGGACGCACGGCAGGCGTCGAGCAGCGACTGGTACAGGTCACCTCGGTGGACCACCGCGTACGGGTCGCCGAACCGGCGCCGGTAGCCGTCGGTCAGCGGCATGCTGGCCACCCGCTCGCCCGTGGTGCCGTCCATGAAGCGCAACTCGTCGATGAAGACCGCCCGCTCGCGTACGGCCTCGCCGACACCGAGGTGGCGGAGCGCGTGGAAGGCGTTCGGTGCCAGCTGGATGCCGGCGCCCAGTTCGGCGAACGTGGGTTGGCGTTCCAGCACGATCACCCGGTGTCCCCGATCGGCGACGCTCAACGCCGCCGCGAGACCGCCGATGCCACCACCGGCAATGAGAATCCTCGCCATGTCCTCGTCATCCCTCCAGGGCCAGGCCACGGCCCGCCAGTTCGGCGACGTCGAAGATGCCCTCGGTGGTGGCCTCCACATCGAAGACGGAGCGCTGGACGGGCGGGAATCCGATCAGTTCGGCGGCCCTGGCCGGCAGCGGGACCGCCGCGGCCTCCGCCGACTCCCAGAGCAGCACGGCGCCCCAGCGGTCGCTGCTCCGGTCGGAGATCCAGAACTTCAGGCGCAGCCCGGGAATCCCGGCGAAGCGGTCCACCGCCTCGTCGCGCAGGAACGCGCGGAGCGATTCGACGGTCTGGTCCGACTCCCGTAGGTCCCACCAGACGACGACGGCCTGCATGCGCTTGACACCTCCGGAATCAAATGCCTTTATGCCGTTGTCGCCGACGACGTTTTTCCCGCATAGGAAACGGGTTTCGACTCCGGTTTTACGGCCATTCTTGTGACTGTTGTCTATTACGGTAGGTCGCCGTTAAGGGCGGGACAACGGCCCTGCGATAAGGCATTCTTTTCAGGATGTGAACGATAAGCGGGGTCGCAGAAAAAGGTTGGCGGAACGAATGTGCGGGCTCCGGGGGCCTAGACACGAGGACCGGCCCCGGCAAATGCCGGGGCCGGTCCTTTTTCAGCGGTGCAGTTTCACGGAAGTCGGCGGCTTCGTCGGCGCCGTTCCATGAAAATCAGGGGTCAGCCCTTCTGCGCCGCCGCGATGGTGCAGGCCATCCGCTCGATGCTCGCCTCGTCGAACAGGTCGTCGATGTCGGCGTCGACGTCGAAGGCCTCGCGGATCCGGTCGGTCAGGCGGGCCGCGCGCAGGGAGTCACCGCCCAGCTCGAAGAAGTTGTCGAGGATGCCGATGCCTTCGAGCTCCAGCGTCTTCGCCCAGATCTGCTGCAGGGTCCGCTCGATGTCGTTGCGCGGCTCCTGGTAGGGGCTGCCGACGTCCGGGCGGGACCGGGGCGGCTCGGGGAGCGCGGTCCGGTCGATCTTGCCGTTCGTCGTCGTCGGGAGGCCGCCGACCACGTACGCCGCCGGCACCATGAACGAGGGAAGCGTCTGGCGCAGCGCCGCTCGAAGGTCCCGCACCTCGGGGACGGGCCCGGGGCGCGGCTCGATGTAGGCGACCAGCTGGACGTCTCCCTGACCGTCCTTCCTGGCCAGCACCGCCGCCTGGCCGACACCCGGCTGTGCGGCCAGGACGGCCTCGATCTCGCCGAGGTGCACCCGGTTGCCGCGGACCTTGATCTGGTTGTCGGTACGGCCGACGATCTCGATGCTCCCGTCGGTCCAGTAGCGCGCCACGTCGCCCGTCCGGTACAGCACCGGGTGGCGGACCGGGTCCATCGGGTTGGCGAGCCACTTCTCCGCGGTGGCCTCCGGCCGGCCCAGATATCCCTCCGACAGGCTCTCTCCGGCCACGAAGATTTCACCGACGACTCCCGGCGGGAGGACCTCGAGGTTCTCACCGAGCACGTACGCCTTGACGTTGGGCGTCGGCCGCCCGATCGGGGGCAGGCGGTGGGCGCGTCCCTCCTCACCGAGGTCCACGCCGAGCTGGGTGATGTCGCACGTGGCCACCACCGTCGCCTCCGCGGAGCCGTACAGGTTGAACACGTGGAAGGGAAGGTCGGCGGAGGGCCACGACTGCACGCGCTCGCCGCAGATCCTGATGTTGACCAGCTCGGTCTCGGCGGGCCAGTGAAGCGTCCACAGCCGTTCGGCCATCGCCTTCATGAGCAGGGTGTGGGTGATCCGCTCGGAGACGAGCCAGTCGCGCAGCCACTCGGGCGAGGTCACGACCGACGGCTCGGGGATGTGGACCGTGGCGCCCGCGGCCAGGACCGAGAAGCACTCGACCTCCACCATGCCGTAGCCGGGCGCCGCCAGCCACGTCCCTCGGGACTCCTCGGTGATACCGCAGATCACGCGCATGCTGTAGATGAGGTTGCGGGCCGCGCCGTGCGGCACCATCACGGCCTTGGGCACGCCCGTGGAGCCGGAGGTGTAGCAGATGTGGATGAGGTCTGATGCCTTCACCGGCTCGCTGACGGGGGTGGTGGGCTCGTCGCGCCAGTCGGTGCCGTCGAGCGAGAGCACCGGGCAGATCCCCGACACCTTGAACTCGTGGGCCCTCATGGTGAGCACCACCACGGCCGAGGCGTCCTCGATCATGAAGCGGACGCGGTCGTCGGGGAACTCGGGGTCCAGCAGGATCGCCGCCGCCGCCGTCTTGAAGCAGGCGAGCTGCGCGATCAGGCTCTCGGCGCCGCGTGGGAAGCAGACCCCGACCCGGTCGCGGGGGCGGACCCCCTGTGCGGCGAGCCGGTGGGCGAGCTGGTTGGCCTGGTCGTCGAGCTCGCGGAAGGTGAGCCGGCCACCGGGCCAGGCCACCGCGACCGTGTCGGGCGTCCGGCGCGCGATGTCCGCGACGACCTCGTGGAAGAAGAGGGCGGGTACGGGCTCGTCGGTCTGGTTCCAGTCGACGAGGATGCGCCGGGACTCCTCCTCGGTGAGCAGGGGGATGTCCCGCAGCGTGACGGCCGGGTCGGCGGCGAGGGCGTCGAGGACCCGTCCCAGGTGCAGCGCGTACTGGGCGGCGGCGTCCGCGTCGAACTCCGCCCGCGACATCACGAGGTCGAGGCCGTCGGCGTCCCGGGTGAACACGGTCAGCGCGGCGCGCGGCCCCGGCTGCTCACCGTTCGCGGAGACGGCACCGGCGGAGAGGCCGTTCGCGGAGACGTCACCCGCGGGGGCGCCGTTCGCGAGGGCGTCGCCGGTGGAGACGACGGCGTGGCAGGGCTCGCCGGTGGCGGGCTCCGCGGTGCCGGCCGCGATCGCGGCCAGCAGCTCCGCTGCGGTCGTGTCGCCGGACACCCGCACCCGGACGGTCTCGGCGGGACCCCGCCCCGCCCGCCCGATCAGCAGGTCGGTCTCGGCGGTGTAGCGGTGGAGCAGGCCCGCCAGGGCCGCGACCGCGAACGTCTCCCGGTGTGGCAGGGCCTTCTCCGGGACCGGGATGGAGTGCCGGTGCGGAACTCCGGGCGGGCCGTCACCGGCGGGACGGGCTAGGGGAAGCGACGAGTTGGTCGTTTCCATGAGAATCGTTCCTCTCGAAATAGCGGGTCGGAGGTCTCAGGCGAGAGCCGGCAGCGGGGTGGGGAGGGCGAGCTCGACCTGCGAGGAGATGCCCTCGGCACCGGCCCGCCGCAGGGCACGCCCGGCCTCGACGGCCTCGGCGAGTCCGTGGATCATGCGGGTGGTCTGGTCCCAGTCCACGCAGGCGTCGGTCACGCTCTGCCCGTACGCGAGGGCGTCCGTCCGGCCCAGGATCAGGTCCTGCCGGCCCGCGGCGAGGAAGCTCTCCAGCATGATCCCGGCGATGCCGGTCTCCCCGCCGGCGATACGGTGCGCGATGTCCGCGGCGACGAGGGGCTGCCGCATGTGGTCCTTGCCGCTGTTGCCGTGGCTGGCGTCGATGAAGAGGCGCTGGGGCAGGCCCGCCTTCTTCAGCAGTGCGAGGGCGCCGGCCACGTCGGAGGGGCTGTAGTTGGGGGCCGTGCTGCCGCCGCGCAGGACGACGTGGCAGTCGGGGTTTCCGCTGGTGGAGACGATCGAGACGACGCCGTCGTCGTCGATGCCCGGGAACACGTGTCCCTTCGAGGCGGCGACGATGGCGTCGACCGCGTCCTCCACGTGGCCGCTCGTCGCGTTCTTGATGCCGACGGGCATGCTGAGCCCGCTGGTGAGCTGCCGGTGCACCTGGCTCTGGACGGTGCGGGCACCGATCGAGCCCCAGGACACGGCGTCGGCGAAGTAGCGGGGGGTGAGCGGGTCGAGGAACTCGCAGCCGATCGGCAGGCCGGTCTCCAGGATGTCCAGCATCAGCCCTCGCGCCAGGCGCAGCCCGCTGTTGAGGTCGTGCGAACCGTCGAGGTGGGGGTCGCTGATGAGACCCTTCCAGCCGAGGCGGGTCCGCGGTTTCTCCATGTAGACCCGCATGACGACCACGAGCGAGCCTGACACCTGCCGCGCGAGCTCGGAGAGCCGCTCGGCGTAGGTCAGGGCGGCGCAGGGGTCGTGGATGGAGCACGGGCCGGCGACCACGACGAGCCGGTCGTCCTCGCCGTTCAGCACCTGGGTGACCCCGTACCGGCCGCCGAGGACGGTCTCCCTGGCGGTGGAGGAGACCGGGATCTCCTCCCGCAGCGCCGCGGGCGAGAAGAGCCGGTCGACCGGGGTGACGCGGGAGTCGAGGGAGTCGATGAGGGAGGGCAGCACGTCGGGGGTGTGGGTGATGGTCATTGCGGGGTTCCTTCCGGTGGAGTGGTCAGGCGTTGTCCGCCGCGAGAACCGCCGCGGAGAAGGTGAATCCCATTCCGGTGCCGATGAGGAGCACCCGTGCTCCCGGCTCCAGCAGGTCCTCGTTCAACAGGTGGTGCAGGCCGTAGAGCTGGTCGGCGGGACCGAGGTGCCCGATCGTGAGCCCGAGTTCGGCCAGGGTGTTGCCGGGAATGCTCTTCAGGGGTCGTACGAAGCTCTCCCTGAACAGGGTCCGCCCGACGAACGGTGTGACGAGCCAGTCGATCTCGTCCATGGACAGGCCGGCGTCGGCCAGTGCCGTGGAGACGACGCCGGCGGTCCCGGCCGCCGACCTCGCGCGGACGTCGCGCAGCGACAGCTCGCCGCGCGTCAGGAACTCCCGGGTCCTGCGCCTCATGTCGGGGTGCGGTTCGGGAGCCGTACGGAACGGCTCGTCGCCGCGCGAGAGTCCTTCGAGGGCGGTGTCGGTCTGCGAGGCGCAGGACAGCAGCCTCAGCCGGCCACGGCCCCGGGTGACCACCGCCGAGACGGCGCCGTCACCGAAGACCATGCCGGGGGAGAGGTACCAGCGGTCGGTGGGAGGGGCGAAGCGGTCCGCGACAGTGATGAGGGCGGAGGGGAGCTCGGGGCGTCCCGCCAGCATGCTCGCCGCGATCTCCAGGCAGGCGAGGGAGCCGTTCGACGCCGCGGAGACGGTCATCGGCATCCCGGCCATCCGGGTGCCCAGCAGCTCCCCGCCGATCCAGCAGGCCGCGGGCCACATGTCGATGCCCTGGAAGTGGCTGTGGCTGTGCAGGTAGAGGGTGTCGGGGCCGATCTCCGTCCCGTGGGCGGCGGCCTCCTTGAGCGCCTGCCTGCCGGCGGTCACGGCCATCTCGGGGGGAGCCTGCGAGGACTGGGCGACGGAGATCATTCCGGTGCTCTCGGCGACCTCGGCCGAGTACGAGCCGTCCTCGACGGCCCGGGTTATGGGCACCCGGTCGCCGAGCGTGCCGCCCGTGCCGGAGATCCAGATGTCATCGAACCGCATCGCTGAGAGTCCTTTCCGTGCCGAGGCCTCGGGACGTTCCAGGGAGACGCGTGTCGCCGGTGATCTGCCTGCCGCCGATGCGGGCGGGGTGGACCTCGGTTGTCACGTCGTTTCCCTTCGCGCTCCGGAACTCGCGGTTGGCCGTTTCTCGGTTACCAGCAATTACGCTAAGGCGGTAACAGGAGTAGGGCAACGGGGGTGTGATAAGAGCTCCTTTTCGGGATGCGAACGTCGCATGTTGAGGAAAGGAGGGGATCCTGCTTCGTGCGTCCTGTCGGATCGCCGTTAAATCATCGGTAGCGCACTACCGGCAAAGGTAGTTCAATAGTAAAATTGTCAGGATGAAGCGACAACCGGGAGACAGGGCCGTGGCACCGGGCCCGCTCGCACTGGTGCAGGCGTTCGTCAACAGCGTGAACGTGGAGTTCGGGCCTGACTATCTGGCCACCGTGGAGGGTCTCACCATCTGGCTGGAGCGCAACGGCCTCGGTGACCCGAGGGTGGAGCCGGGCGAGCTCGACCGCCGCGACGCCGTGACCCTGCGGGAGGCGTTGCGCGCGCTCCTGCGGGAGAACAACGGCGGCCCCCCCGACCTCCAGGCCCGCCGCACGATCGAGCACATCGCGCGTGACTGCCCGCTCGTCGTGGGGTTCGAAGGGGAGACGGGGGAGCTCGGCCTGCGGCCCGCGCTCACCGATGTGCGCGGAGCCCTGGCCAGGGTGCTCGCGGCCGTCGCCGGCGCCGTCGCCGACGGCTCCTGGCAGCGTCTCAAGGCGTGCGGCGAGCACCGATGCGAGTGGATCTTCTACGACCGGTCGCGAAACAAGGGCAGCCGCTGGTGCTCGATGGCGGTGTGCGGGACGCGGTCCAAGATGCGCACCTACCGCGAGACGAAGCGGGTCCACAGCGAGAGCGGCTGAGCCGCGCGGACCACGTGGTCCCCTGCCGGGTACGTCCGGCGCGTCACCTCGCGCGTGGGCCGGGAAAGGCGATACGCCCAGGTCAGGCGGCATCACTTCGCGTGCAGGTCAGGCATGTCCGAGTCCGCCGATGTCACCTCGCGTCCGACTCCGACGGCGTCACTTCGCGCGGGGGCAGGGGGACACGTCCGGGTCAGGCGGTGTCACCTCGCGTGCAGGTCAGGCATGTCCGGGTCAGGTGGCGTCACCTCGGGCGTGGGCCGGGAGCGGGAACACGTCTCGGGAGCCGTGGGACGACACCGGCCCGCCGCGACGCCCGCGATCATGCCGGTGGGGGCGGTCCGGCCGCCCCCACCGGTCGTGTCGTCCGGGAGTCACGGCGCGTTCTCCCGGCCGAGGAGCTTCCTCGCGACGACGAGCTTGGTGGCCGCCGCGGTGCCGTCCGCGAGCTGGAGGCCGATGACGTCCCTGAGCCGCTGCGCGATCGGCCCGTCCTCGGCCCAGCCGAGGTGGCCCATGGTCAGCAGGGACTGGTGGACGGCCTCCATCGCCGCCTTCGGCGCCCACCACTTGGCCATGTTGGAGGGGATCCGCGGGTCCATGCCGTTGTCGGCGCGCCACAGCGCCTCGAAGGACACCAGCCGCGCCGCGTGCAGCATGGTCGCGTGCTCGACCAGGGGGAAGGCGACCGCCTGGAAGGTGCCGATGGGCCGGCCGAACGCCTCCCTGGCGCCCGCGTGGGCGATGGCCTCGTCGAGCGCGGCCTTGGCGACCCCGAGCGCCATCAGCGAGATGTACGCCCGCGAGACGCCGAACCCGCGCATGACCGCCGCGAAGCCGAGTCCCGGCTGCCCGACCACGTCCTCGGGGCCGACGCGGACGCCGTCGAAGACGAACCTGCCGCGCCCGCCGGACCGGCAGCCGAGGTCGGGGAGGGTCTCGCGGTTCACCCCGGCCTGGTCGAGCCGGATGTAGAAGGCGGTGATGCCGTGCGCTCCGGCCTCCCCCGTACGCGCGAAGACGAGGCCGTGCGTGGCGTAGGCGGCGATCATGATGGAGGTCTTCTCGCCGTTCAGCACCCATCCGTCGCCGTCGGGCTCGGCGCGCATCTCGATGCCCGCGGCGTCGGTGCCGTGGCCGGGCTCGGTGAGGCAGAGCGCGACGATCGACTCACCGCGGGAGATCGGCGGCAGCCAGCCCGCCAGCTGCTCCGGAGCGCAGTTCGCCGCGAGGACACCGCCGATGAGGGCGGCGTTGAGCACGGGATAGCAGACGGACAGGTCCGCCGCCGCCAGTTCCTCAAGGGCGATGCCCGCGCTCGTCGCGTCGAGCCCGAGCCCTCCGTACTCCTCGGGCATCCGGAGCGCGAACAGACCCTCCTCGCCCAACTCGGCGAGGAGCCCCGGACGGTATTCGCGTCGCACGTCGCTCTCCCGGCGGTACGGGGCGATCCTGTCGGCCGCGAACTCCCGCACCCGCTTGGCGAGCGCCTGCTGATCACTGGTGAATTCGAAGTCCATGTGGTGTCCTAAGCCCGGAGCCGGTCGCGCAAGGCGAATTTCTGGATCTTCCCGGAGGGGGTTCTCGGCAGCGACGGCACGATCTCCAGCCGCTCGGGCCAGTACTGCTTGGCCATGCCGAGGCCGGAGAGGTGGCCGCGCATGTCGTCGAGGGTGAGCGGGGAGGCCGCCGAGGAGTCCGCCGTGACGAGGATCGCGCAGGCGCGCTCGCCCAGCCGCCGGTCCGGGTAGCCGACGACCGCGACGTCCTTGACGGAGGGGTGCCGCAGCAGGGCCGCCTCCACCTCCACGACGGGGATGTTCTCCGCGCCGCGCATGATGACGTCCTTGACCCGGCCGGTGATCCGGATGCCTCCGTAGCCGTCCTCGCGGGCCAGGTCCCCGGTGTCGAACCAGCCGTCCTCGGTGAGCGACTCGGCGTACACCTCGGGGCGGCGGAAGTAGCCGAGGCACTGGGCGGCGCCGCGGACCTGGAGCAGGCCGGGCTGTCCCGCGGCCACCGGCTCGCCCCCTCGGCCGACGATCCGGACCTCCATCCCCGGTACGGGGGTGCCGTCGCTCTCGGCCGCGCGCATCGGCGGGTCCTCGGGACGGGTGATCGTCACGCAGCCGTTCTCGCTCATGCCCCACAGGGCGTACACCCGGCAGCCGAGGACCTCCCGCGCGTCCTCCACCAGGAGCGGCGCGATCGGCGCGCTGCCGGTGGCGAACGTGAGCAGCGCCGACAGGTCCCTCGGACCGGTGCGCTGCGCCTCGATGAGGTCGGAGAGGAACGTGGGCGCGCCCATGAAGAACGTGACCCTCCGCTCCTCCAGGATCCGCAGCATCACGGCCGGGTCCCACGCGTCCACCTGCACGGCCGTCGCGCCGAGGATGAGCGGCATGAGGAAGTTCCAGGTGTAACCGGCCTGGTGGGTCGTGGGGGACCCCATCGCCGTCACCTCGTCGCCGGTGAGGTGAAGCACGTCGGCCTGTGCCCTGTTCATCGAGTACAGGGTGTTGTGGCTGTGCACGACGCCTTTCGGCTCACCGGTCGTGCCCGAGGTGAACACGACCTGGGCGGGGTCGTCCGGGCCGGCTTCGAGGGCGTCGAGGGCCTCGATCTCCTCGGCGGTGGGCTCGGGGCCGAGGAGGTCGCGGTCGAAGTCCAGCGCCCCGCCCCTACCGCCGTCGCCCTCGCCGCTGCCGGCACCGCCGCCGAGCAGCACCCGGTGGCGCAGGCTCGGGACGGCGCGGGCGACCTCGGCGCTCATGTCCGCGTACGAGAAGCCGCGGAACTCCGTCGCCGCGATGTAGACCGGGCTCTCGGTGAGCCGGGTCATGAACTCGACCTCGCGCCTGCGCATGATGGGGACGACCGGGCCCGCCACGGCGCCGATCCGCGCGCACGCGAGGATCGACGCGACGAGCTGCCAGGAGTTGGGCAGCTGCAGGGTCACCACGTCACCGCGTCCCACGCCCAGCCGCACCAGGCTCGCCGCGAGGCGGTCGACGCGCCGGGCGAGCTCGGCGTAGGTCACCGTCTCCGCGGCGCCGTCCCGGTAGCAGACGAGCGCAGGCTTGTCCGGGTGGTTCGCGACGGAACGCCGGAGGTCGTCGAGGACGGTCTCGTCGCGCCACTGGCCCGAGCGCCGGAAGTCCTCCTTCATCGGCTCCTCCTCGTTCTGCCCAGGGCGGTCCTGGCCCGCGCGGCCACGGCCTGGGGCGTGATGCCGCCCCGCTCCAGGAGGTACTTCTGGCTCCCGGCGACCGGGACGAACGCGTCGGGCATCGCCACCCGGCACACCCTGACCGGCAGGATCTCCGAGAGGTTCTCGGCGACCGCGGCGCCGAAGCCGCCGGCGCGCCAGTGCTCCTCGACCGTGACCACGACGCCGGTCGCGCCCGCCGCGGCGGCGAGCGTCGCCGTGTCCAGCGGCTTGACCGTGTGTACGTGGATCACCGACGCCGCGATGCCGTCCCGCTCCAGCAGGTCCGCGGCGTCGAGGGCGGCGAGCACCGGGTACGGGCCGCAGGCGGCGAGCGTGACGTCGCCGCCCTCCCGCAGGATCTGGGCCTGCCCGATTCGCACGGGCGGCCCTTCCGGGAGGTCGGGGGTGGCGTTGCGGCCCAGCCGGAAGTAGACGGGACCCGGCAGGGCGAGGGCCTGGCGGAACAGCTCGTCCGTGGTGGCCTCGTCCGCGGGGACGACGACGGTCATGTTCGGCAGGTTCCGCATCACGGCCAGGTCCTCCAGCGAGTGGTGGGTGGGGCCGAGATGGCCGCCCGACACTCCGGAGTGGGTCGCGGCGATGCGGACGGGCAGGTTGTTGAGCGCAATGTCGACCTTGACGGCCTCCAGCGCCCGGGTGGAGGCGAACGCCGCCATCGTGTTCACGACGGGCACGCGTCCTTCCTTGGCGAGCCCGGCGGCGGCGCCCATGAGGGTGTGCTCGGCGATGCCCAGGTTGAGGTACCTGTCGGCCGCCTCGCCGAAGTCGACCCCGCCGAACAGGCCGGTGTCGCTGTCCAGGCAGACCAGCCGCTCGTCGTCCGGCATGAGTTCCACGAGCACGTCGCGGTAGACCTCGCGGGACGAGCGCGTCTTGAGGGTGGTGGCGGTCATCGCCGTTCTCCTTCCGGGGTGGCACGCAGGGCGGAGAGCGCGCGGCGGTGCTGGCGGTCGCCCAGCTTGGCGTAGTGGCTGCGTGCCTGGCCCTCGATGAAGGGCAGGCCCTTGCCTTTGACGGTGTGGGCGATGATCAGGGTGGGACGTCCCGGCTCGGGCGGCGCGGTGAGCGCCTCGGTCAGCGCGGCGACGTCGTGGCCGTCCGCCTCCCTGACGTGCCAGCCGAAGGCCCGCCACCGGTCGGCGAGGGGTTCCAGGTTGTTGACGAAATCCGTCGCGCCGGTGATCTGGAGGCGGTTGCGGTCGACCACGGCGGTGAGGTTCTCCAGCCCGTGGCTCGCGGCCACGCTCGCCGCCTCCCAGACCGAGCCCTCCTGGAGCTCGCCGTCGCCCATGACCACGAAGCACCGGCGGTCGGAGCCGTCGAGCCTGGCCGCGAGCGCCACCCCGACCCCCAGCGCGAGGCCGTGACCGAGGGAGCCGGACGGCATCTCCACACCGGGGACCTCGGCGTGGGGGTGGGCCATGAAGGCGCTGCCCGGCCGCGCGTAGTCGGTGAGCCGCTCTGAGGGGAAGAAGCCGGCCTCGCAGAGGGTCGCGTACAGGGCGATGCCCGCGTGCCCCTTGCTCAGCAGCAGCATGTCGCGGTCGGGCGAGCCCGGATCCCGGGGGTCGATTCGCATGATCCGGAAGTACAGGGTGGCGAGGACCTCGACGAGGGACATGGAACCCCCCAGGTGCCCGCCCTCGGGACTCGCGCACATGTTCACGATGTGTTCCCTGATCCGGCCGGTCATCGCGGCCGGATCGGCCTTCTGCCCGGCTCGGATCGCACCCGGCAGGGTGGAGATGCCGCTCATGTCTACTCCTTTCGCCTCGGTCAGTTCGGATGCAGGCCGGTGAAGTCGAGCCCGAGGGGCTCGGGCAGGCCGAGCCGGATGTTCATGCACTGCACCGCGTTCCCGGAACCGCCCTTGACCAGGTTGTCCAGGGCCGCGATCACCGTCACGTCGGACGCCCCCGGGTCCAGGGCGAAGCCGACGTCGCAGAAGTTGGAACCGGACAGGATCTTCGCGTCGGGGAACCGGTGCAGGCCGCGCCGCTGGGCGACCACCCGGACGAACGGCTCGTCGCCGTAGCGTCCCCGGTAGGCGGAGCGGATGTCGCGCTCGGTGACGCCGTCGGCGAGGCGTGCCCTGCAGACCAGCTGCACTCCTCGTACGGCCTCCACTCCGGTCGCGGTCATCCGGACCGGGAGCCCGGTCGCCTGGGAGATCTCCGCCTCGTGCCGGTGTCGCGTCGGGGCGAAGACCCTGAGCGCGCCACTGCGTTCGGCGTGCAGGTTCTCCGAGCCCGCGGTCGCGCCGGCACCGCTGGAACCGGTCCTGGCGTCGACCGTTATCTCGTCCCTGATCAGCCCGGCCTCGGCCAGCGGGGTGAGCGCGAGGATCCCGGCGTTCGCCATGCAGCCGGGCACGCTGATCCGGTCGGCCGTCCGCAGGCGGTCCCGGTGGAACTCCGGTATGCCGGGCACGAAGGTGCCGAGCAGGTCGGTGGCCTCGTGCGGGAGCCCGTAGTAGCTCTCGTAGGTGTCGGTGGACCGCAGCCGGAAGTCGCCGGACAGGTCGATGACCGTGTCGGCCATGTCGAGGAACTCCGGCATCCGGCGCATCGTCTCCCGATGCGGGGTGGCGAGGAACAGCACGTCGTAGTGGTCGAGCCGGTCCTCGGGGCAGAAGGTGAGCCGGGTCCTTCCCCTCAGGTTCGGGTGGACGCCGTCGATCTGGCGGCCTTGCAGGCGCCGCGAGGTGGCGGCGGCCAGCTCGACCTTCGGATGGGTGGTCAGGATGCGCAGGAGCTCGCCGCCGATGTAGCCGGCGGCCCCGACGACCGCGACGCGTGTCATGTCTCCCCCCTCGCGATGAGATGGGCCGCGATGGCGTCCGCCACGTCGACCCTGGAGCCGTGGGCCTGCTGGAAGCCCCGGAACTCCACCCGGTCGTTGACTTCGAGCACGGTGAGGTGCCCGTCCATGTCCTCGATGAGGTCGACGCCCGCGATGTCGGCGCCGACCGCCTCCGCGGCGGCGACCGCGAGCTTGACGTGGTCGGGGCCGAGCGGGCAGTACTCGCTCACCGCGCCCCTCGCCACGTTGGTACGCCACTCCTCTCCCTTGCGGTAGGTCGCGCCGAGCGCCTCGCCGCCCACGACGAGCACGCGGATGTCGCGGTCGGCCTTGGGCACCTGTTCCTGCAGGTAGATCACGTGCGACTGCGGCGAGGGCAGTGCGGCGACGTGTTCGAGCACGGCCGTCGCCACGGCGCGGTCGGTGACCCTGGTCACCAGCCGGCCCCAGGAGCCGACGAGTGGCTTGATCACGGCCGGGTAGCCGATCGTGTCCAGGGCCTCCAGCGCCGCCTCCGACGTCATCGCCAGCGCGGTCCTGGGCGTCGGCAGCCCGCTTTTCAGCAGGGCCGCCGACGTGTGCCACTTGTCGCCGCTGAGATGCGTGGCGGCGGCGCTGTTGAGCACCGTCACCCCCGCCGACTCCAGGGCGCTCGCCGCGTACAGGGCGCGGAAGTGCCCGACCTCGCGGTTGAGGACGAGGTTCGGTCCGCTCCAGGGGGAGCCGTTCGCGACGAACAGCGACCTGGGATCCAGATGTTCGAACCTGGCGCCGCGCCGTTCGAGCGCGGCCATGATGTTCTTCTCCTCGAACCGCACTCGCGAGGCGAGGACGGCGAGGTGGGGTGCTACGGAATCCACGGCACAGCTCCCTGTGTCACTCGCCCCAGTCTTCTTCGACGTCCGGTGCGAGCATGAGCGTCGGCGGCTGGACGGAGGCGATCTCCAGCTCGCTCCGGCAGTCCAGGCACTCGACGATCTCGCTCACCCGGGCGTCCCCGTCGATCGGCACCTCGGCCGAGCACTCGGGGCACTCCGGACCGTTCAGAACTTTCTGCATGGGCTCATCCCTGTCGGTTGATGTGAGTTATTTCTCGCATAAACCGTAACCCGATTCCGCATAAAACATCTAATAAGCGCTTTTGTTCGGAATGAATGTGCTCGCTTATAGGACGATCTCATAACTATCGGGCTATTACCTCATAAGCATCGCTTCTTGGCTAGGGGCCGAAAATGTCCATGTCGGATGATTAAGCTCGCTAGTGATGATTATTTCCGGCTTTTTCCTCATCGCCGGCACACCAGGCGAACGTCCGGAGCACCGACGCAGGGCGTCTCCGGAACAGCTCCAGAAGGAGGGGTAATGCGAGGAATCGCAGAGAGTCCTGCCGTCAACGGCAACGGTGCCCACCCGGCTCCATCCGATCTTGAATTCGACCTCGGAACCGTGGCGCGCACCCCCGGCGAGGAGTTCGCGGCGGCCGTGGGCGTGGCCCGCGACCGTGCCGACACCGACGAGCGCGAGGACCTGGTGGTGTCCTTCGGCACGCACCTGCCCGCGTCGTTCCCGCTCTTCGCCTCCCGTCCCCGCTATCCGGTACGCCACCTGCTGAAGACCGCGCCCGTGGCCGGCGACCCGGCGCCCTACGTCTACGAGCCCCCTCGGGGAGCGGTGAGCGAGTCGGGCGTCTCCTACGCCGCCACCCCCGAGGCGGCCTTCGCGCCGAGGCTGGAGGAGGCGCGGCTCACCGACCTCACCGTCTCCGTTCCGCTCCCCGAGGGAATCCTCGACAAGCCCGCCCTGCTCGCCCCGTACGTCGACTACCGCGTGCTCGTCCGGCTGTCGGTGGCGGAGAACGAGGCGCTGCTGCACGGCACCGGCGACGGCGCGATCACCGGGCTGCTCCGGCTGCCGGGCACCCGCCACCGTGAGACCGACCTCGCCCTTGAGGAGGCGGTCACCCAGACCGCCGCCGAGGTGGAGGAGACCGGGGGCTCGTGCGACGGCATCGTCGCCCACCCCGCCGTCTACTGGGAGATGGTGCGGACGGGCATGCTCGCCCGCCTCGCCGTCGCCGGGATCACCGTGTCGAGGACACGCATGATCCCGAAGGACACCCTGCTCATGGGAGACTTCCGCGCCGCGTTCACCCTGCTGCTGCCGGGCGTCTCCTCCATCACGCTGCGACGCGGCGCCGGGAGCGACGGCGCCGACCTCGTCGAGGCGAGCAGCCGCGTCGGCCTCGCCGTGCACCTGCCGCAGCACCTGATCACGCTCTCGTGGGGTGGTCGCCGTGGGTGACCCGCGGATCCTGTACATCACCGGGTGGATGCGCAGCGGCAGCACCCTGCTCGGCAACGTCCTCGGCGAGCTTCCCGGCGTCCTGCACGCCGGCGAGCTGCACTACCTGTGGCAGAACGGCGTGCTGAACGCCGGGACGAACTCCACCTGCGGCTGCGGCAGGGACCTCACCGCGTGCGACGTCTGGTCCCCGGTCCTCGGGGACGGCGATGTGGCGGGGATCGGCGCCGCGCGCCGGATGACGATCCTGCAGCGCTCCCTGCTGCGTACCCGCCACACCCGCGACCGCCTCGCCGAGGCGAGGGGGAAGGCGAGGACGGCGCCCGGGGTCGAGGAGGCGCTCGGACGCACCGCCTCCATCTACCGGACGCTGGCGGAGCGAGGCGGCGAGCGCCTGATCGTGGACGGCTCGAAGTATCCCGCCGAGGCCGCCGCGCTGCTGGGACGCGCGGACCTGGACGTCCGGGTGCTGCACATGGTGCGAGACCCCCGCGCGACGGCCTTCTCCTACAAGAACGCCAAGGACTACATCGACCCGATGAGCCCCGCCCGCAGCAGCGGGTACTGGAGCGCGTTCAACACCGCCTCCGAACTCGTCGGAGCGGCCGCCCCCGACCGCTACCTGAGGGTCGTGCACGAGGACCTCTGCGCCCGGCCGCGAGAGGTCCTGGCGCGGGTCATGAGCTTCGCCGGGCTGGCGGGAGAGCCGCCGGTCGACGAGACCGGCCTGGTCTCGCTCGGGGAGAACCACACGGTGACCGGCAACCCCGACCGGCTGTCCAAGGGCGACACGGTGATCCGTTCCGACGAGCGCTGGCGCACCAGGCTGTCCGCACGGGAGATCGCCGCCGCGACCGCGCCCGCCTTGCCGCTGCTCACCCGCTACGGGTACCCGATCCTGCCGACCAGGTAGGCACGAGAATTAGGGAGCCATCTCATGGACCTTCGGCTTAAAGGGCGCGTGGCACTGGTGGCGGCTTCGAGCAGCGGGCTCGGGCTGGCCGTCGCCAAGGCCCTCGCTGCGGAGGGAGCGAACGTCTCGATCTGCGGTCGTGACCCCGCGAGGCTCGCCCTCGCCCACGTCGAGGTCAACGCGATGGGAACGGGCGAGGTGCTCAGCACCCCGGTGGACCTGTGCGACGAGCGGGCCGCCGCCGAATGGGTGCGGCGGACCGCGGACACGTTCGGCGGCCTCGACGTCGTGGTGACCAACACCGGCGGGGTCCCGTTCGGACCCGTCGACAGCTTCCAGGTCGCCGACTACCGCGCGGCGATCGACGGGAACCTCCTGCCGCACGTGAGCATCACCCTCGCGGCGCTGCCCTTCGTCAAGGAGGGCGGCTGGGGGCGCATGCTGATGATCGCCTCCGAGTCCGTGCGCCAGCCCCACCCCGAGAGCGGGTTGTCGTCGGTGGCCCGGCTGGGCCTGCTCGGCTACATGAAGGGCCTGGTGCACGCGCTCGGCGCGAACGGGGTCACGGTCAACATCCTCGCCCCGGGTTTCCACCGCACCCCCATCCTCGACGAGCAGTTCGGCGCGGACGTGGAGACGGAGATCGCCCGCGTCGCCGAGCGGATCCCCCTCGGCAGGATCGGGAACGTGGCGGATTTCGGCGCGCTGGCCGCCATGCTCGCCAGCGACCAGGCCTCGTACGTCACGGGCACGGTTTTCGTGGCCGACGGAGGCAACACCCGCGGCATCGGCTGAAGGCGCCGGCCGAACGCCGACGGAGCACGCCGACAGGACACGCCGATGGAAGACGCCGACAGGACACGTCGACGGAAGACGTCGGCCGGAGGCGCCGACCGAAGAGTCGGCCGAAGGCATCGGACGGAAGCACCGGTCGAAGACATCGGCTGAAGGGCCGGAAAGCTGAGGAGGAGCGAAAGATGTCCGTACTCGGACACGTCGCCAGCACGCGCAAGGCGGCACTCTACGTAGTCAAGATAGGGAGCGCGAGTCTCGGCCACGACGCGCTCTTCGACGAGGTGGCCCTGCTGCGCCGCCGTGGCGCCCGCGTGCTCCTCGTCGCGGGCGGCGCGGCCGGCATCGCGCGGCACTACGCCGACATCGGCCGTCCCGTCAGGACGCTGAGCCTGCGAGGCGACAGCGCGGTGCGCTACTGCCCTCCCGAGGAGATGCCGCACATCGTGGACGCGTACGAGCGGGTGACGCTGCCGCGCGTGCGCGACGCGCTCACCGCGCGCGGACTCACCGTCTTCACCTCGGTCGCGCGGGACGGGGCACTGGTGAGCGCCCTGGCCAACCGGCCGCTGCGGGCCGTGGTGGACGGCAGGACGACGGTGGTCCGCGACCACCGGGCCGGCACCGTGACCGACGTGGCCGTGGACCGCGTCCAGGCGCTGCTCGACGCGTTCGACGTGGTGTGCCTCTCGCCGCCCGTCGCCGACGGCGCGGGCGGTTCCGCGCTCAACGTCGACGCCGACGTCCTCGCCGCCGAGCTGGCCAACGCCCTCGACGCCGACCACCTGCGCCTCGTCACCGGCACACCCGGCCTGCTCGGCGATCCCGAGGACCGGGCGAGCCGCCTCGTCGACGTGGTACGCGGCGAGGGGGAACGGTTCGCGCGCGGCAGGATGCGGCAGAAGGTACGCGCGGCGGAGATCGCCCTCGACGGGAGCGCCGACGTCGCGATAACCGGGCCGCACACCCTGTCCCCCGCGTCGGGGACGCGCTTCTGGCGCGTCCGGCCACCCGCACCCGACCTGTCGCTCCTGTCGCGAACCGTGGAGATCTCCTCGGTGTCGGCCGACGAGCGGGAGCTCGCCGAATACCTGGTGGAGTGGTGCGCCGAGCGCGGCGTCCACGCGGAGATCGACGCGGCCGGCAACCTCGTGGCCACCCGCGGCTCGGGCGACCGGCGGCTGCTCATGCTCGGACACCTCGACACCGTGCCGCACCGGTGGCCGGTGCGCTGGGACGGGCTCACGATCAGCGGCAGGGGCTGCGTCGACGCCAAGGCGAGCCTCGTCGCCTACCTGGAGACCCTCGCGGAGATGGACGTGCCGAGCTGGGCGCAGGTGCGCGTCATCGGCGCGGTCGAGGAGGAGGTCACCTCGGCGGGGGCCTTCCACGCCAGGGACCACTACCCGGCGGACGCGGTGATCGTGGGCGAGCCCAGCGGCGAGAAGGCCCTCACCATCGGCTACTACGGCCTGTGCAAGGTGCGGCTGCGGGTCGGCCACAGCGTCGGGCACACCGCGGGGCAGGGGGTCACCACCGCCGCCGACCGGCTGGTGGACGTGCTGAGCCGGCTCCGCGACGAGATCGGCGCGGCCGACCCCCAGGCGCTGGTGGCCGTGCTCGGCATCCACGCCAGGAACGGCGGGGACGTCCAGGTGGGCGAGGCCGTCATCGACGTGCGGGTCCCGCCGACCCTGGACCTGGAACACCTCGTCGACCTCGTCCACCGGGTCGCGGGGCCGGTCGCCGTACAGGTGCTCCGCGCCACACCAGGAGTGATCACCTCCCGTACCAGCCCGCTCGTGAAGGCGTTCTCGCGCGCCTTCAGGGAGGAGGGCGTGGCCCCGAGGTTCCTCGCGAAGAAGGGGAGCAGTGACATGAACACCCTCGCCACCACCTGGCGGGGAGTGCCCATGGTCGCCTACGGCGCGGGGGACGCCGCGCTCGACCACACACCGGACGAGCACCTCGACGCCGAGGAGTTCCGGCGCTCCAGGACCGTGCTGGCCAGGGCGGTCGCGAACTGGGTGGCGGAGGGCCGCCCGCGGGCCACGCCGTCCGCCGCCGAAGGAACCGCGGACACCGGAACCGTGGGAAGCCCCGGAAGCCCGGGAAGCCCGGGAAGCGCTGCGGGCGTCAACGGCGCCCGGCCCGTCGAAGCCGCCGAGACCGCGAACGGAACCGGCACCTTCGAGGACGTCGAAGCCGCCGCCCTCGTGACCGTCGCGGCCGCCGCAGGAGAGAGGACATCACGATGACAACGATCGCCGTCGACGAGACCGTCGGCCACACCTACCAGCTGTCCCACCTGGCCGCGCTGGAGTCGGAGGCCGCCCACATCTTCAGGGAGACGGCCGGGGAGTTCGACCGGCCGGTCATCCTCTTCTCCGGGGGCAAGGACTCCATCGTCATGCTCCACCTGGCGCGCAAGGCGTTCGCCCCCGCGCCGGTGCCGTTCCCGCTGCTGCACGTCGACACCGGCCACAACTTCCCCGAGGTCATCGCCTACCGGGACCGCGTCGTCGCCGAGTACGGGCTGCGGCTGAAGGTCGCCTCGGTCCAGGACTACATCGACCGGGGTGAGCTGGCCGAACGGCCCGACGGCTCACGCAACCCACTGCAGACGGTGCCGCTGCTCGAAGCCATCGAGAAGAACCGCTTCGACGCGGTCTTCGGCGGCGGGCGGCGGGACGAGGAGAAGGCCCGCGCCAAGGAGCGGGTGTTCTCGCTGCGCGACGACTTCGGCGGCTGGGACCCGCGACGGCAGCGGCCCGAGCTGTGGAACCTCTACAACGGCCGCCACTCGCCCGGCGAGCACGTCCGCGTCTTCCCGCTGTCGAACTGGACCGAGCTGGACGTGTGGCAGTACATCCTCTCCGAGGGCATCGAGCTGCCGCCGATCTACTTCGCGCACGAGCGCGAGGTCTTCTCACGCCGGGGCATGTGGCTCGCCCCCGGCGCGTGGGGCGGCCCGAGGAGGGACGAACGCCTGGAGCGGCGTCTCGTGCGGTACCGCACGGTCGGCGACATGTCGTGCACGGGCGCCGTCGACTCCGGCGCCGCCACCCTGGAGGAGGTCATCGAGGAGATCCGCTCCTCACGGCTGACCGAGCGAGGGGCCACCCGCGCCGACGACAAGCTGAGCGAGGCCGCCATGGAGGACCGCAAACGGGAGGGGTACTTCTGATGACCACCACACTGCTTCGCTTCGCCACCGCCGGATCCGTGGACGACGGGAAGTCCACCCTCGTGGGCCGGCTGCTGTACGACTCCAAGTCGATCCTCGCCGACCAGCTGGAGGCGGTGGAGAGCGCCTCGCGCAAGCAGGGACGGGAGACCGCCGACCTCGCCCTGCTCACGGACGGCCTGCGCGCCGAGCGCGAGCAGGGAATCACCATCGACGTCGCGTACCGCTACTTCGCCACCGCGCGCAGGCGCTTCATCCTCGCCGACACGCCGGGACACGTGCAGTACACCCGCAACATGGTCACCGGCGCCTCGACCGCGGAGCTGGTGCTCATCGTCGTCGACGCCCGCAACGGCGTCGCCTCGCAGACCAGGCGGCACGCCGCCGTCGCCGGGCTCCTGCGGGTGCCCCACGTCGTGCTGGCCGTGAACAAGATGGATCTCGTCGGCTGGGACGAGGAGGTGTTCGCGGCGATCGCCGAGGAGTTCACCCGGTACGCCTCCGGCCTCGGGATCGGCGAGGTGACCGCGATCCCGATCTCCGCGCTCACCGGCGACAACATCGTCACCCCCTCGCCGAACATGGACTGGCACACCGGGCCCACCATCATGGAGCTCCTGGAGACCGTGCGGGTGGGCACCGACCCCTCGGGGACGCCCGCCCGGCTTCCCGTCCAGTACGTGATACGGGCGAACGGCCGCCGCGCCTACGCCGGCCAGATCTCCAACGGCGTCCTGCGGGTCGGCGAGCGGGTCACGGTGCTCCCCGGCGGGCAGACGTCCACGGTGGAGGCGATCGACGTGCTCGGCGAGCCGGTCGACACGGCGTGGGCGCCGCAGTCGGTCGCCGTGCGCCTGCGTGACGACATCGACGTCTCAAGGGGTTCCCTCATCGTGCCGGAGGACGCGGCGCCCGCCCTCACCTGGGAGCTTCGGGTGACCACCTGCCACCTGCACGAGCGCGCCCTGCGCGTCGGGGAACGGGTGCTGGTCAAGCACACCACCAGGACGGTCCAGGCGGTCGTCGAGGACATCGTGCCCTCCGCCGCGCTCGGGGAGCTCACCTGCGCCCCGGGCGCGGACAGCCTCGCCGTGAACGAGATCGCGAGTGTCGTGCTGCGCACCACCGAGCCCCTCGCGGTCGATCCCTACGCGCACTCCCGTACGACGGGCTCCTGCCTGCTGATCGACCCGGCGGACGGGACCACCCGCGCGGCGGGGATCATCGAGGCTTCCTGAGTGTGGAGGTCCTCACCCCGGGTGGAGGAGACGAGGGGACGCCGCCGGGGTGAGGCCACCCGGCGCCATCGGGGTGATTCATCCGGCATCTTCAGGATGAGTCACCCGGTGGGAACCTTCGGGGACGGGGCCGGCCGGTCGGTCGGCCAGGGACGGGAACGGCCGGTTCGGTCGACTGGGTCAAGGTCGGCCGATTCGGTCGACCGGGGTCAGGGCCGGCCGGTTCAGGGCCGCTCGGTGGTGCCGGTGGGTGCGAGGGGCTCGGTCGGCCTGGTCGGTTCGGTGGTGTCAGCGGGTCCGACGGGCCCGGCCGGTTCGGTGGGGGGCAGGGGTTCGGTCGCCTCAGCCGGCGAAGGGGTAGTCGCGCAGTGACTGCTGGAAGGCCTTGCGGGCGATCGGGACGTACCCCGAGGACGCGGCGCCGGCGGACAGGGCCATGGTCACCGGCAGGGGACCGGGCGGGGAGGGAAGGGTGAGCCTGGCCGCCTTGGGCAGGCCCCAGAGCTCGTCGCCATTGGCGACGAGGCATGCCACACCCAGGCCGGCCTTGGCGGCCGCGCGCAGTCCGACGAGTTCGGCGCCCTCGTAGCCGACACGCCACGGGACGGCCGACTCCTCGAGCGCGTCCACGATGCGGGCGCGCAGCGTGCACGGCTCGGTGAAGAGCGTGAGCGGGAGCGCGGCGCCCTCACCGTGGGCCGGGCGCCCGAACCAGTCCATCCGCATGTGGCCGAGCTCCTGGCTGGTGGCGCCGCTCCGGTGCGGTCTCGTCTGCAGGAGCAGCGCGAGATCCAGCTGGCCGGTGCTCACCCGGCTCTCCAGGGATTCGCTCAATCCCGTCTGGACGCTGACCTGGGTGTGCGGCATGCCCTTGGTGAGCAGCCGCAGGATCTCGGGTAGCGCCTCCGCGAGCTGGTTGACGATCCCGATGGACAGCCGCTGGTTTCCCGGAGGGGGGATGAAACGGCCCACCGCCTCGTCGTTGAGTGCGACGAGACGGCGGGCGTAGCCGAGGAGTTCCTCGCCCTGCGGGCTGAGCATCAGTTTCCTGCCGGTCGAGGTGAATATGGGGCCCTTGATGAGGCCGCTGAGCTGGCGAATTTGCTGGCTGATGGCGGGCTGCGTTATGTGCAGGGCCTCGGCGGCCCTTCGGAAACCGCCGACATCGACTACGGTGACCAGCGCTCTCAGTCGATTTATTTGCAGGTCGTGGTACATTTTTCCTCTTAAGCTAACCTAGTAGGAAAGTGTCAAGCCATTTGGTTGGCATGGCTCTTGAGGCAAGAGGTCGCTCGTTTTCCGGATATTCGCGGCCGTGCCCTAGTAGGGCAGGTAGACCCCGCTGGGAGTGCGGGTGTCGATGGTGTGGCGAGAGTCGGCCGCGCGCTTCTTTTTCTGCCGGGGGACCCGGATGAGCTTTTTCTGCGGCCGGCGGATTTGCTTCTGCTCCATGATCTCCTCCAGTCTCCTGGTCCGGATGCGGTCAGCGTAGACCGGCGGGAGCGGGAAGTCCTACACACGGCGCCACGAGTGCGATGTGAGACTTTCACGTTCGTTTGGTGACGTGAAAACTGTTCCCCTCTCCAGGTCGAGCGCACAATTCCCTTATTCGAACTCACGCAGATCGAGGAGACCGCGATGGCGACCATGAACGCTTCCCTGGCCGACCGGGTGAACGAGCAGGACCTGAGCTTCACCGAGTTCCTCATGAGGACCTGGACCGGGTCCGAGAACGCCGGCGGGCACGCCGGTGACCTCGGAGGCACCGCGTTCGCGGGGTTCGGCGTCCTCCTCGGCGGCGAGGAGACGGCCGAGCCGCGTACGGGGATCGTGGAGCGCGCGCTCCTGGAAGACCTCGTCATCGAGGACCTCGACCACCCCGCTCCCGTCGTTGCCGCTTGGACCTACTGCGGATGAACCACTTCACTGAGAACGGGGCGTACTCACCGCTGATCGGATTCAAGCGCCACCTGCGGGCGGTGACGGTTCCGGGGGAGGCGGTCTATCTCACCTCGGCACGGGGGACGGTCGCCCTGTCCGGTGAGCAGATTCAGGCGCTCGCGCCGCTGCTGGACGGTAATCACAGCCTGGCCGAGGTGCGCAGGCGGGTGGCGCCCGGGATCCCGGCCGCGCAGCTCGGCCGGCTCCTCGGCCGGCTGGCGGAGGCGAATCTCGTCGGGCCTCGCCGCCCGGAGCCCTCCCCGAGGGCCGACGCCGCCGCCGAGGCGTACTGGGACCTCGGGCGGCTGGACGCGGACCGGGCCGCGTCGGGGCTGGCGGAGTCGTCCGCCCACCTCGTCTCCCTGGGGGGAGTCGACACCAGACCCACGGCCGAGGCGCTGCGGTCGATGGACGTCACCGTCGAGGAGGACGGTGACGGGTCCGCGACCCTGTTCCTCGTGCTCTGCGACGACTATCTCGACCCTGAGCTCGAACGGTTCAACGAACGGAGACTGGCGGACGGGCGGCCCTGGCTGCTCGTCAAGCCGGTCGGCGCCGACCTGTGGATCGGCCCGATCTTCCGCCCGAGGGGGGGACCCTGCCTGTCCTGCCTGACCACGCGGTTGCGTGCGCACCGGCGCGGGGAGACACGGCTGCGGAGCACGCCGGAGACGGGTGCCGTCAGCCCGCCCGAGGCGTCGCTGCCCCTCACCCGCGCCCTCGGGGCACGGTTCGCGGCGCTGGAGGCGGTCAAGTGGCTGGCCGGATCGCGCGACGAGCACCAGGACACCGTGTGGACGCTGGACACCTTCTCACTGCAGGGGGTGCGGCACCCCGTGGAGAGGCGCCCGCAGTGCTCTTCCTGCGGAGACCCCGGGCTGGTCGCGGAACGCGTCGGCAGGCCCGTCGCCGTCGCGTCCAGGAGTAAGGCGGCGGTGGGCGGCAACGGGCATCGCGCGCTGGAGACCGAACTGGTCTGGGAACGCTACCGTCATCTGGCCGACCCCCTCACCGGGATCACGGATGTGATCCAGCGCGACCCGCGCAGCCCCTCCTTCCTGCACTGCTACCTTTCCGGGCCGAACCTCGCCCTCACCGACGACAGTCTCTCCGCGATGAGGGCCGGCCTGCGCCGGCAGAGCGGGGGCAAGGGGAGCACCGACCTCGAGGCGAGGGTGGGCGCGCTCTGCGAGGCGGTGGAGAGACACTGCGGATCGCGGCACGGGGACGAGCCGACGGTGCGCGGCAGCCTCCGCGGCCTGGGTGAGCGGGCCGTGCGCCCCGACGAGTGCCAGCACTTCCACCGGCGCCAGTTCGAGGACCGGCACCGCTGGAACGCCGAGAGTTCGGCTTTCCAGCACATCCCCGAGCCGTTCGACGACGAGGAGGTCGTCGACTGGACCCCGGTGTGGTCGCTCACCGAGAAGCGGCAGCGCCTGCTCCCCACCGACCTGCTCTACTTCACCAGGGGCGGTCATCCTTCGCTGCGCGCGACCTCCAACGGGAACGCCGCGGGCTCCAGCGTCGAGGACGCGATCGTCCAGGGGTTCCTCGAACTGGTCGAGCGCGACGCGGTGGCCATCTGGTGGTACAACCGCACGCGTCAGCCCGCCGTGGACCTCGACTCGTTCGGCGACCCGTGGATCGCCGACCTGCGCTCGCGCTACGAGGGCATCGGCAGGGAGTTCTGGGTCCTCGACGTCACCTCGGATCTGGGCATCCCCGTGATGGCGGCGATCTCGCGGCGCGTCGACAAGCCGGCCGAGGACATCATGCTCGGGTTCGGTGCCCACTTCGACCCCCGGATCGCCGCGCGGCGCGCGCTGACCGAACTCGGGCAACTGCTTCCTGCCGTCGCCGGGGCACGCGCCGACGGGACGGGATACGGTGAGACAGATCATCACATCCAGGACTGGTGGCTCAGGGCGACGACGGAGAACCAGCCCTATCTGCGTCCGGGCGGGGATCGGGGGCCGCGGGCGCTGAGTGATTACGCCTACATTCCCCGAGATGACCTGCGGGAGGACGTCGAGCACATCGTCACACTGGCCGGGCGGGCGGGCCTGGAGGTTCTCGTCCTCGACCAGACGCGTCCCGACATCGGGATGCCGGTCGTCAAGGTGGTCGTCCCCGGTCTACGGCATTTCTGGGCGAGGTTCGGCCCCGGGCGGTTGTACGACGTCCCCGTCCGGCTCGGACGTCTTGACAGGGCGACGGCGTACGAGGATCTCAACCCGATTCCCCTGTTCATGTAGCCATTTTCCCGTCCCAACACGGATCAGGAGTCAACAGGATGGTCGGCGGCCAAGGCAATGATGCCGGTTCGCTCCAGATATTTCCCCAGTGGTCGTTCCGGGAGGACGTCTACATCGAACCGGAGCCGCACAACGGAAGCGTGGTGGTGCACAGCCGCTGGGAGGACGTGATCCTGCCGTCCCCCGGACCCGCCGTGCTGGAGGCGATGCGCCGGATGAGCCTGGGGCCCATCCTGCTCGACAACGTCATCCGCGAGGAGGACGAACGGCGGGAGCTGGAGGCGATCCTCGACGGTCTCCAGCACATGGTGGTGCGCTCCTTCGGCTTCGATCCCGAGCAGCCGACGCTGTCGGTGATCCCGCTCACCCAGCGGGCGCGGTTCCTGCTGCCGGCGGTCCCTCTGCTCCACCCGATCCGCCTGTCGAGGTTCGCGCTGATCAGAACCGACGGCAACAACTACCACGTCGAGTCGCCGCTCTCGCTGCACCGCGTCATCCTGCACCGGCCCGACGCGATGGCCGGTGTCGGGTCGCTGATCCGCCCGGTCGCCCCCTCGGCGATCGGGCCGGAGTCCTGGCCCGTGGTCGCCTACCTGATGGCGGCGGGGATGGTGGTGCAGGCCGTGGAGGAGGACCCCTTCCAGCCGATGGTGTTCGAGGAGGACGTCGACCCCGCCCTCGTCGCCTGGACTCCCGTCGATCTCATGTTCCACACCCGTTCCACCCTCGGCAGGCACGATCACGACTTCGGGGCGACGTACCCGATGGGGGATCAGTGGAGCGTCGAGCCCGTCGTGAAGCCGGGGCCTCCGGAGGTTCCCGTCGGCGCGGAGCCGGCTCCCGTCGCGCTGCCCCGGCCGAAGTGGGGTGAGCTGCTCGCGGCGGATCCGCCGCTCACCGCGGTCGTCGAGGCGAGCAGGCACACCCGGCACTACGGTGAGCGGCAGCTGACGGCCGGTGAGCTGGGGGAGCTGCTGTACAGGACGGCCCGGGTCCGCTCGCTGGTCGGCTCGCCCGACGAGTCCTCGACGACCGCGACGAGCGATCGCCCCTACCCGAGCAGCGGGAGCTCTTATGAGCTCGAGCTCTACGCCACGGTGGACAGGTGTGCCGACGTGCCCCGGGGCATCTACCACTACGATCCGCTGCGGCACCGGCTGGAGCCGATCGGGTTCGACCCGGCGGACGTGGACGAGTTGCTGGAGACGGGCAAGGTGGCGGCGAACCTGGACGCGACGCCGCCCGTACTGATCACCATCACCGCGCGGTTCCGCAGGCTGTCGAGGAAGTACAACGGGCTGAGTTACTCGCTGGTCCTCAAGAACGTCGGGGCGCTGACGCAGACGCTCTCCCTGGTCTGCACGGCGATGGGACTGGCGGCGTGCAGGCTGGACAGCGGCGACATCGAGGTGACGGGACGCGTCTTCGGCCTCGACTGGCGCGTCGAGTCGAGTGTCGGCGGGTTCGTCGTCGGCCACCGTCTCGTTCCCGAGCCGAGCCGGCTTTCCGGGCGATACGCGGCGAATGACGCCGAATGGGTTGTTCAGGCGAGGGCGGCACTCTCGTAATCCAGGGGGTTCGCCTTTTCCGTCGTTTCACGGATGGGTGAGGGCGTACGGCGAGAGTCCGGTGAGCACCGCCCTCTCGCCGGACGTGCTTGAATCATGCGGTACGGCGACAACGCATGGTTTTCCACTGCTAGTCCCTGTCGATTCACCCAGAGCTACGCAAATAGGTCTATCTAAGCTTATTTAGCTGATATAGATTGCTTCAGGGTCTCGGGATGACGTGGACGGGAAACCGGTCGGGCTTCGAAGGAGACGATCGATGACGGTTGACGCCGACTCCCCGCAGGGCTGGCGCGGACTTGCCAGGTCGCTGCCCGGTTCATCTCGGAGAACCCGGAGAAAGCGGCACAGGGAGGGCGGACTCGCCGCCCCCAGGGTGGCACGCGCGATCATCGTCGCCGTTCTGTACGGCTACGTGTTCAACGCACTGATGTTCGTATGGGGAAGTGGCCTGCCGAGCACCGAACTGTCGGGCTTCGCCGGCTGTCTGCTGGCCGCGCTTTTCCTGCAACTTTCACATTCGACACAGGAGGCTCTGAGCTGGCCCGTACCGCTCCGTGTTCTCACACTTTCGGTACAGGCCATTGTTACTTTCCTGCCTTTCACATGGGTCGGCCCGCAGGCGGGATCCATCGCGGGATTTCTCGCCGGGTCCATGCTGCTGGTGGTGGCGGGGCCGTGGCGCTGGGGACTCTTCTTCGCCGTCGCGGCCGGTGTCGGCGTGCTGCTCGCGCTCAGGGAACAGCACCTGATGGTGGTGGACGTCGTCTACAGCGTGTACTTCACCCTGCTCACCGGGCTGATGGTGTACGGGGTCAGCTCGCTGGCGTCCCTGGTGCGGGCGGTCCACGCGGCGCAGGGGGAGTTCGCGCGGATGGCGGTGGCGCGGGAACGGCTGCGGGTGGCGCGGGATCTGCACGACCTGCTGGGCTACAACGTCTCGGCGATGACACTGAAGAGCGAACTGGCCTACCGGCTGCTGCCGGGGGCGGCCGAGCGGGCGCGCAGCGAACTCCGCGACGTCCTGGTGGTCGCCCGCCGCGCGCTGGCGGAGGTACGGGTGGTCGCGGGCGGGTATCTGCCCATGTCGCTGACGGCGGAGGCGGAGTCGGCGAAGGCGATGCTTTCGGTCGCCGAGATGCGGGCCCGGGTGAACGTTTCACAGGAGGGCCTGCCGGAGGCGCTGGACACGGTGCTGGCGATCGTGCTGCGGGAGGCGGTCACCAACGTGCTGCGGCACAGCAAGGCGCAGCACTGTGAGATCGAGGCGTCTGTGGAGAAGGGCCGGGCGCGGCTTCGGGTCTGCAACGACGGGGTCGAGCCGGAGCTGGGGGCGCGTTCGTTCGAGGCCGGTACCGAGCCGAGGGCACGTTCGTTCGAGGCCGGTACGGGGCTGGGGAATCTCAAGGGCCGGCTGGAGGCGGCGGGCGGACGACTGTCGGTCACGGTCGACGACGAGTGGTTCCGGCTGACCGCGGAGGCCCCCGTGGCGCCGGTCACCGCGAGGGCCGCGGTTTCCCAGGCGCCGGGGATGTCCGGCACGCCGCAGGGCGAGTCCGCGCGACCGGACGCGCGGGATGACGGGCCACCGGGCAGGGGCCCGGCGCGGGCGTGGCATCTGCGGGTGGCCCGCTTCATCGCCGTGCTGGTGCTGTCGGGGTACGGCCTGCTCATCGTGGTCAACGTGCTGGCGCGGCCGACGAGCCCGCTCGAACTGGCGGGATTCACCGCCTGTGTCGCCGTGCTGGTCGGCGTGCAGATCGTCGACTCCCTGGGGGAGCCGCGTTCGTGGCCGGCGTGGCTCAGGAGGGCGACCCTGGTGGTGCAGACCGTCGCCACGCTCCTGCCGCTGCTGTGGATCGGCGCGCCGTGGGGTTCGATGGGCGGCTTCCTCGCGGGGGCGGTGCTGCTGATGGTGGCGAGCTTCTGGCGGTGGGTGCTGTACGCGGCGATCGGCGCCGGCGTGCTGCTGCTGTCCGTGCTGCAGGGCGACACGGTGGAGTGGACCGCGTACCTGGTGATCTCCACGCTGCTGACCGGCCTGGTGGTCTTCGGCATCGGCTCGCTGTCGGACCTGGTGGCGCGGGTGGACCGGGCGCGAAGGGAACTGGCGTGGATGGCGGTGACCCAGGAGCGGCTGCGGGTGGCGCGGGATCTGCACGACCTGCTGGGTAACGACCTCTCGGTGATGATCGCCAAGAGCGAGCTGGCGTACCGGCTGCTGCCGGGGTCGGCGGAGCGGGCGAAGTGCGAGGTGGCGGAGGTGCTGGAGATCGCGCGGCGGGCGGTCGCGGATGTCCGGGCGGTGGCCGGTGGATACCGGCACATGTCGTTCAGCGCGGAGTCGGACCTGTTGGTCTCCACGCTCGCCGCCGCCGGAATCGACGTCGAGGTGAGGATCCCCGAGGACGTGGCCCCGGGGAATCTGGACGCGGTGCTCGCGGTCGTTTTGCGGGAGGCGGCCACGAACGTGCTGCGGCACAGCAGGGCGCGGCACTGCGTGGTCGAGATGGCCGTGGACGAGGCCGGGACGCGGCTGTGCGTGACCAACGACGGGGTGCCGCCGGGGACGCTTCCCGACGTCCGCGACGGTTCCGGGCTGGGGGACCTCACGGAGCGGCTGCGTGCCGTCGGCGGGCGGCTGACGGCCGAGGTCGTCGACGGCACGTTCCGGCTGGTCGTCGTCTTCCGTGCGGAGAAGCCGAGGAACATGCCCGGAAGCGTGCGGGAGGACGGGCCCGATGCCCTGTCCGGGGACATGCCGAGGGATGCGGAGGGAACGGACGGCGACGGGGGGTGATTCGGCCGGATCGTTCTGACTGACAAGTCAGAGTAAGCAGCTGTCAGATTCCGCTGGCATTGCCAAACGTAATTGACTGGGTACTATTCGGATCAAGATCGGTGGATCCAGTAAGCTTGATCGAACAGTGGTGAGGCGTACATGGAGGGGAGTCGCCTCGCGAGGTCGATCGAGAGACTGGTCACCGAGCCCCCCGTGACGACGATCGCGGGATCACCCGCGAGATCGAGAGCCCCTGTCGCGTCCGGGTGTCGTTTCTCGCCCTGAAGCCGAAGTCCGGACAGGAGTGCCGCTGTGCTGAAGATCCTCCTCGCCGAGGACGTACCGATGGTGCGCGGAGCGCTGGCGGCCCTCCTCGACATCGAGCCCGACCTCACGGTGGTGGCACAGGTGGGCAGCGGGGACAGGATCGTGCCCACCGCGCTCGAGACACGCCCCGATGTCGCGATCATCGATGTCGACCTGCCCGTGCTCGACGGTCTCTCCGCGGCGGAGGAGCTGCACGCGAAGCTGCCCACCTGCCGGACGCTGATCCTGACCGGCCTGGGAAGGCCCGGCACCCTTCGCCGAGCCCTGTCGGTCTCGGTCTCCGGCTTCCTGCTCAAGGACACGCCCTCGGAACGCCTCGCCCAGGCGGTCCGCGAGGTGGCCGCGGGGCGTCGCATCGTCGACCCGCAGCTCGCGCTGACCGCGTGGGACGTCGGGGAGAACCCGCTGTCCGGACGTGAGGTCCAGGTCCTGAGGCTGGCCGCGGGCGGCGCCGAGCCGCCGGAGATCGCGGCCATCATGCACGTGTCCGTCGGGACCGTGCGCAACTATCTCACCAAGACGGTCACCAAGCTGAACGCGAGGAACCGGGTGGACGCCATCCGTATCGCCACCGAGGCCGGCTGGATCTGATCGGCCTCCGACCGGCCGGGGTCGGGACCGTGCGCGACCATCTCGGCAAGACGGTCACCAAGCTGAACGCGGGGAACCGGGTGGACGCCATCCGTCGGCTGGATCTGACCGGCCTCTGACCGATCAGGGCCGGCTGGGTCTGAACCGGCCGCGACCTCGCGTTTCTCCGGTCCTCCCGCCCTTTTCCCGGTCGACTTCCCGGTCGCTGTTTCGTCTCTCCCGTTTTCTTTCTCGCCATTCCGTCTTCGCATCCTGAAAAGCATGTCTTATCGCGGGCCCATTGTCCTGATTTTGTTACCAGCTTAGCGTAATTGCTGGTAACAAAAAGAGCCGGCTTCCCACGGCCAGGAAAGGATGCCCGCAGATGAGTTCCAACAGGTGGCTGCACTACTTCGAGACGCAGGTTCCCCTCTCAGAGGAGCCGCCGAGGGTCGCGGCCAGGCTCGCCGCCTCCGGCCCGTACGCGGAGTACGTCGTGTACGAGAGCGGAGGCAAATGGTCCTACGCGGCAGGCGCGCGGGCCGAGGTCACGCTGGACCGCACCGGTGCCCGGCTGACCCAGGAGAACGAGCCCGACGTCGTCCTGCCCTGGAGCGACCGGCCGCTGCACCAGGTGGCCCGGCTGCTCGACATCGTGAAGGTCCCCGCCTGGCGTGCCTACGGCTGGGCGACCTTCGAGCTCTCCTACGCCAAGGACGGCAGGCTCGACCACGTCGGCGACAACCGGCTGCTGCACCTCGTGGTGCCGAAGGCCGAGGTCCGCATCGAGGACGGCCACGCCCACCTCCGCGCCGCCGACCAGGAGACGCTGACCGCGCTGCTGGAGACGATCTCCAGCCCCGCGGTGACCTCCGAGGCCCAGCCGAAGCCGCTGGACGTGCGCGAACGCGGCGAGGACGCGTACCGGACGGCGGTACGGCTCGCGGTCGAGGAGATCAACCAGGGCGACCTGCACAAGGTCATCCTGTCGCGGGTCGTCGACGTCGACGAGGACATCGACCTGATCGCCACCTACCTCGCGGGACGCCGGGGCAACAACCCCGCGCGGTCGTTCCTGCTCAACCTCGGTGGCGTGGAGACGACGGGGTTCAGCCCGGAGATCGTGGTCAAGGTGTCCGCGGACGGCCGCGTGGTGAGCCAGCCGCTCGCCGGGACGAGGGCGCTCACCTCCGACCTGGTGGAGAACGAGAGCCTGCGCGCCGACCTGCTCGCCTCCGCCAAGGAGATCTACGAGCACGCCATCTCGGTGAAGGTCGGCACCGACGAGCTCGTCGACGTCTGCGTGCCCGGCTCGGTCGAGGTGCCGGAGTTCATGGCGATCCGCGAACGCGGCAGCGTCCAGCACCTCGCCTCCCAGGTGTCCGGCAAGCTCGCCCCCGGCCTTCGGGCGTGGGACGCCTTCGGCGCGGTCTTCCCCGCGGTGACCGCGTCCGGCGTGCCCAAGGAGGCCGCGTACACCACGATCCGCAGGCACGAGCCCGAGTCGCGGGGCCTGTACAGCGGGGCCGTGCTCACCGTCGACCACAACGGCGAGATGGACGCGGCGCTCGTGCTGCGCAGCGCCTACCGCCAGAACGGCCGCACCTGGCTGCGCGCCGGGGCCGGCATCGTCGGGCAGTCCACTCCCGAGCGGGAGTTCGAGGAGACCTGCGAGAAGCTCGACAGCGTGGCGCGCTACCTGGTTCCCGCCGGCGGGAGAGGCGCCCTGGCGGCCGACTTCGCCGCCTCCGCCGGTCTCGACGCAGGCCTGGACGCGGGCCTGGACGCGGGCCTGGTCCCCGCCGCAGGGGGAGGCGTCCTGGCTGACGACTCCGCCGACCTGCTCTCCGCCGTGGGGGGAAGCGCGCGATGAGGGTCGACGACATCTACCTCGCGGGGGTGGGCACGTACCTGCCCCCCGTGGTGACCACCGAGCACGCGGTCGGAAGGTCCTGGTACGACCGGGCCGACCGCGAGGCCTCCGGGATGGAGGCCGTGATGGTGGCCGGCGAGACGCCGGCACCGGAGATGGCGGCCCGCGCGGCCCAGGTCGCGCTGCGCCGCTCGGGCCACGGCCCCGACGACTTCGGCGCGCTGCTGCACAGCGACAGTTACCACCAAGGGCCGGACGGTTGGTCGGCGCCGCACTACGTGCTGCGCAGGACGCTGGACCGGCCGATCACCGCCCTGGAGATCCGGCAGGGCTGCCTCGGCATGATCGCGAGCCTTGAGATGGCCGCGCACCGGCTCATCGCCGACCGTGGCAGGGACCGCAAGGACGCTGTGCTGCTGACCGCGGGCGACAACTTCTCGGCTCCGGGAGTGGACCGGTGGCGGGCCTCCAGGATGTTCCTGCTCGCGGACGGCGGCGCCGCCGCGGTGGTCTCGCGGCGCGGGGGCTTCGCCCGGGTGCTCGCCTTCGGGACGGTCTCCAACCCCGGGATGGAGGAACTGCACCGGGGCGGGGAGGTCATCTTCCCGCCCGGCGTCACGATCGGCCGCTCGCTGAACTTCGAGGAGCGCAGCGACTACTGGCGCAGGCAGTGGGCGGCGGGCATCGCACCCCCCATGGGGCACTTCGGCGAGTGCGTCGCCGAGGCGGCCGACCGGGCGCTCGAGGAGGCCGGGATCTCCATGGAGAAGGTCACCCGCGTCTGCCACACCGCCTTCGCGCGGAATTCCCTGGAGGCGATGTTCCTCGACCCCCTGGAGATCGACGCGGACCGGGGCCTGTGGGACTTCACCCGGAGGATCGGGCACGCCGGCGCCGCCGACCCGTTCATCGGCCTGGAGCACCTGTGGACGAGCGGACAGGTCGTCCCCGGAGACCACGTGCTGCTCATCGGCAGCGCCCCCGGCATGGAGGCCGGATGCGTGGTCCTGGAGATCATCGCCCCGTACGAGCCCGGCGACCAGGAGGCAGAGAGCCACGGGCCCGAGAGCAGCGAGGCAGCGAGCCGTGGAGCCGAGAGCCACGAGCTCCAGAACGACGACCACGAGCCCGAGGACCAGGAGATCCAGAACGACGACCACAGACGCCCGGGGCACGAGCCGCGAGACGGCGACCACGGGCCCGAGAACCGCGAGCCGGAGAACGGAGGCCGGTAGATGCTTGACGGATGCACACCGTGGCCCGAGGAGTTCGCCGCCCTTTACCGGAGTGAGGGCCTCTGGCGCGGAGAGCGCCTCGGCGACCTCCCGCGGACCTGGGCCCGCACGTTCGGAGACCGTACGGCACTGGTCGCCGGAGATCTGCGCCTGTCCTACCGGGACCTGGAGAACCGGATCGACCGGATGGCGGCGGGATTCCACCGCCTCGGGGTCGAGCCCGGCGACCGGATCGTCCTGCAACTGCCCAACGTGCCCGAGTTCGTCATCGTGGCCTTCGCGCTCTTCAGGGCGGGCGCCAAACCCGTCTTCTCCCTCGCGTCGCACCGGGCGAACGAGATCAGGCACCTATGCGAGCTGTCCGGCGCGTCCGGATACGTCGTCCCCGGCGTCTATCGCGGGTTCGACCACACCGCGCTCGCCCTGCGGATGGCCGACGAGGTGGCGAGCCTGCGCCAGATCTTCGTCCTGAACGCGGAAAACGGCGAGGAGAGCGACGCGGGGAGCGGCGCCGAGACCGGCACGGCCGGTGCGACGGTGATTCCGCTCGCGCGGGTGGACGCCGACCCGGTCCCGCTTCCCGACAGCGACCCCTCGGACGTGGCGTTCTTCCTGCTCTCCGGCGGGACGACCGCGCTGCCCAAGCTGATCCCGCGTACGCACGACGACTACGTCTACCAGACAGGAGCGGTGGCCGAAGTCTGTGAGCTCGGCGCGGACGACGTCTACCTGGCGGCGCTGCCGGTGGAGTTCAACTTCACCTGGGGCTGCCCGGGGGTCGTCGGCACGCTCGGCCAAGGCGGCACGGTCGTGCTCGTCGAGACCCCGGTCGCCGAGGACTGCTTCCGCGCGATCGAGCGGGAGCGGGTCACCGTCACCTCGGTCGTCCCCACCGTGGCGCAGCTCTGGCTGGAGGAGGCGGCGTGGGGGGAGGCGGACCTGTCCAGCCTGCGCGTGCTGCAGATCGGCGGGGCGAGGCTCCAGCCGGAACTGGCCGCGCGGATCGAGCCCGAGCTGGGCTGCCGCCTCCAGCAGGTGTTCGGCATGGCCGAGGGACTGCTCTCCATGTCCAGGAAGGGCGACGACCCCGAGTCCGTCGTACAGACCCAGGGGCGGCCGATCTCACCGGCCGACGAGGTGCGGATCGTCGACGAGCACGACGCCGAGGTGCCCCCGGGCGTCACCGGTGAACTGCTCACCCGCGGCCCGTACACCCTGCGCGGCTACTACCGCGCCGAGGAGCACAACCGGCGGGCCTTCACCGAGGACGGCTTCTACCGCACCGGCGACCTGGCCAGCCTCACCCCCGAGGGGAACCTGGTCATCGAGGGACGGCTGAAGGACGTCGTGATCCGCGGCGGAGACAAGATCTCGGCCGGAGAGGTGGAGGGGCATCTGCTCACCCACCCCTCGGTCGCGAGGGCGGCGGTCGTACCGGTGCCCGACGAGTTCCTCGGCGAGCGGATCTACGCGTTCGTCGTCCACCGGGGCGAGAAGCCGGCGCTGGCCGAGCTGAAGCGGGCGCTGCACGAGCGCGGGCTGGCGGAGTTCAAGCTGCCGGACCGGGTGGAGTTCGTCGAGGACTTCCCGCTCACCCCGCTCGGAAAGATCGACAAGAAGGTGCTCGCCGCCGCGGCGAAGGACCCGGCCCTGACCCGCGACTGGGCGCCCGCGCCGTCCACCCCCGACCCCCGGGACATCCCCGACCACGAGAAGACCCTCGTGCGTCCGCTCGCACGTCAGGAAAGGTGAACCAGACATGCAACGCGATATCTCGGCACCGCCCACGACCGACGACCTGCGGCGGTCCATCGCGACGATCGTCGGAACCGAACCCGGCGAGATCACCGGCGACGCCAACCTCGTCTTCCTCGGACTGGGATCCCTGGAGATGATGCGGCTCGTCACCCGGTGGCGCCGGCAGGGCATCGCAGTGGAGTTCGGCGAGCTCGCCGCCGAGCCGACCGTCGACGCCTGGCAGCGGCACCTGCACGCGGCCTGGGAGGCCCGGCAGGTGAAGACGGAAGAGGCCGCCCGATGAGCGCGCTGCTGATCAGGGGCGGCTGCCTCTACCCGGCCGACGCCGAGGCGAGCGTCGTCCCCGACGGCTCCGTGCTCGTCGAGGGCGAGCGGATCGTCGCCGCGGGGAGCACCGAGGAGGTCGAGGCCGCGCTGGAGCCCCGGCACCGCGAGAACCTGCGCACGATCGACGCCAGGGGAAAGATGATCCTGCCCGGCTTCGTCAACGCGCACTGGCACGACCTGTTCGCGATGCGGTTCCCCTTCAAGGGCGCGCTGCGACCCGCCGCCGACCGCGACGACAAGCCCGTCTTCATGGCGCTGGGCGGCGACCTCCGGCAGATCTCGATGGTCTTCGACTCCTTCCACGACCAGATCGACCGGCTCACCCCCGAGGAGGCCGAGGCGATCGCCCGCTACTCGATGTGGACCCAGCTGCGCTCCGGCGCGACCACCCTCGGGGACGTGGGCTCGTTCAACCGGCCGGAGGCACTCGCCTCGGCCGCCCGCCACCTCGGCATGCGGTGCTCGGTCAGCACCTGGGCGAGCGACGCGGTGTGCGCCCCCGGCGAGTCGCGGTTCCGCAGGACCCGCGACGCCGACGTGGTGCTGCGGCGGATCGAGGACCTGCTGCGCGCCTGCGAGCAGGACACGAGCGGGCTGGTACGGGCGAGGCCGACCTCGGTCTACGGGGTCACCATGACCGACGAGCTCGGTGCCGGTCTTGCCGAACTCGTCGCCAGGTACGACGTGCCGTTCGCGACGCACGTCGGCGCGCTGCGCAACGAGGCCGAGGTGATGCGGAGCTACTACGGCACGACCCCGGTCCGCAGGTTCGCCGACCTCGGCCTGCTCTCCGACCGGTTCATGGCGGTGCACTGCGCGTTCGCCGACGAGGACGAGCGCAAGATGCTCGTCGCGGCGAACGCGCACATCAGCCACTCGCCGGCGAAGTACGGCCCCGCCGGGGAGTCCTCGCTCACCGAGACCCGGGTGATTCCGGAGTTCCGGCGCGCCGGGCTGGACGTCTCGCTCTCCACAGACGGTGCCGCGCTGCCGATCGGCGGCATGGCCGAGGCGATGCGGGTCACCTGGCAGATCTACAACGAGATGTACGCCGACCCGACCGAGGTGCTTCCGACCGACGCGCTGGCGATGGCCACCCGGATAGCGGCCCAAGGGCTGGACTGGGCGGGGGAGATCGGCAGCGTGGAGGCCGGCAAGCAGGCCGACCTGCTGCTCGTCCCCGCCGACGACTGGCGCTACCTGCTCAACCCACGCCCGCTGGAGAGCTTCCTCGCCCTCGGCGGCTCGGCGGACGTGGACACCGTGATCGTCGCGGGCCGGACCCTGGTGGAGGGCGGCAGGGCCACCGGCCTCGACGAGGACGAACTCGAAGCCGACTACCTTGAGGCACTCGGAACCTTCTCTGTGCGCTGTCTCGGTATCGATCCCGACCTGGTCGCCACGCTCACCCGTGCGGCACGAAGATGAGGAGGCACGACCGATGCGCGATAAAACAGCTCTGGTCACCGGGGCGGCAGGCGGTATCGGCGAGGCGGTGGTGCGGGCGCTGGCCGCCGAGGGCATCGCCGTCGCGGCGATGGACGCGAACGCCGAGGCACTGAACACGCTCGTCAAGGAACTCGCCGAGGCCGGGCACCGCGTCCAGGGCTTCGTCGCGGACGTCGCCTCCAGCGCCGAGGTGGACGCCATGGTGGAGCGGGCGGAACGCGACCTGGGACCGATCGACTACCTGGTCAACGCCGCCGGAGTGCTGCGCGTCGGCGCGGGGGCCTCGCTCAGCGACGACGACTGGGACACCACGTTCGCGGTCAACGCGACCGGCGTGTTCCACGTCAGCAGGGCGGTGGCGAACCGGATGATCCCCCGGGGCTCCGGGGCGATCGTCACGCTGGCCTCCAACGCGGCGAGGACCCCGCGCTGGAACATGGCCGCCTACGCGGCGTCCAAGGCGGCGGCGAGCAGCTTCACCAAGTGCCTGGGGCTGGAACTCGCCAAACACGGGATCCGGTGCAACGTCGTCGCCCCCGGCTCCACCGACACACCGATGCTGACCTCGCTGTGGAACGGAGACGACGCGCTGCGGATCTCCATCGAGGGCGCGCCGGAGACCTTCCGGGTCGGCATCCCGATGGGACGGCTGGCGCGACCCGCCGACGTCGCCGACGCGGTGCTCTTCCTGCTCTCCGACCGCGCCGCGCACATCACCCTGCAGGACCTCACGGTCGACGGCGGCGCCGCCCTCGGCAACTGAGCACGCCCCGACCCGCCGAGGCCGGAACCCGGTGGGAACGACTTCGGTCCGTCCAGGCGAATCCGATGAGCACGACCCCGGCCCGCTCGGGCGAACCCGATGAGCACGACCCCGGCCCACCGAGGCCGGAACCCGGTACTTCACGAAGAACGGAGGCACACCATGGCGATCCCGGCGATCGACTCCTATCCCATGCCGACCGAGGACGAACTGCCTGAGAACATCGCGCGCTGGACCGTCGATCCCGATCGCGCGGTGCTGCTCGTCCACGACATGCAGAACTACTTCCTGAGCCCGTTCCCGCGCGGCCAGGCCCCCACGACCGACCTGGTGGAGAACGTCGTGGCCCTGCGGACGCGCTTCGCCGCGCTCGGCGCGCCGGTCGTCTACACCGCGCAGCCGGGAGGGATGACCGACGAGCAGCGCGGCCTGCTCAAGGACTTCTGGGGCTCGGGAATGAGCGCCGACCCCGAGCACCGGATGATCCTGGACCGGGTGGCCCCCGCCGGACCCGACGTCGTGCTCACCAAGTGGCGGCCCAGCGCGTTCTGCCGCACCGGCCTGCTCGACCTGTTGCGCGAGCGGGGTCGCGACCAGTTGGTGATCTGCGGGGTGTACGCCCACGTCGGAATCCTGATGACCGCTCACGAGGGTTTCTCCCAGGACATCCAGACCTTCGTGGTGGCGGACGCGGTGGCCGACTTCTCGCGGGAGTACCACCGGCAGGCGCTGGACTACGCGGCGTCGCGATGCTCGGTGACGCTGTCCACCCGGTCCGCGCTGGCGATGCTGGACGAGGCGGTCGCGGACAAGGTGGCGTTGAACGAGGTGGCGTTGCACGAGGCGGCCCTGGAAGGAGCGGGACGGTGACCGGGCCGGCGACCGGCATGGGGACCGGGACGGGGACCGTTCCGCCCTCCCGGACAGGGGCCGCACCGACGACCCGGACGGAGGCCGGAGTGATGACCGGAACGACAGCCGACGCGAGGAACGAGACGACCCTGCTCGACCGGATCCTCGGTCCGGACGCACCCCCGTTCGCCCTGCTGCACCGTCCCGGCTCGACCGGCGCGGACCGGCTCGACCTGCTCGTCGGGGAGACCACCGAGGTGAGTCGCATCGCGGACATCCCGCTTCCCCCTGAGAACGCCGACGACGACGCCCGGGGCGCCGGTGCCCGGCACGAGGTGCTCGCGATGCTGCCGTACCGGCAGATCGGCGAGCGCGGGTACGCGTTCCCCGACGACGAGGCCCCGCTGCTCGCGATGACCGTCGTCGACCAGGCCGTACTGCCGATGAGCGAGATCCTCGACCGGCTCCCCGACGGGCCGATCGAGCTGGGCGAGGGAGACTTCGACTCCGACGACGAGGAGTACGCGGCCACCGTGCGCCGGGTGCTGTCGGAGGAGATCGGCCGGGGGACCGGCGCGAACTTCGTCATCAAGCGGTCGTTCTCCGCCGAGATCACCAACTGGTCGACCCGCACGGCGCTCGCGTTCTTCCGGCGGCTGGTCGGCAGGGACCCCGGCTGCCACTGGACCTTCGTGATCCACACCGGCGGGCGTACCTTCGTGGGCGCCTCGCCGGAGCGGCACATCACCCTCGACGCGGGCACCGTGGTGATGAATCCGATCAGCGGCACCTACCGCTATCCGGCGGACGGCCCCGAGGTGTGCGGGGTGCTCGGCTTCCTGTCCGACAGCAAGGAGGCGAACGAGCTCTACATGGTGCTCGACGAGGAGCTGAAGATGATGGGCCGGGTGTGCGACCTCGGTGGCCGCACGGTGGGTCCGTACCTCAAGCAGATGGCGCGCCTGGCGCACACCGAGTATCTGATCGAGGGGCGCAGCTCGCTGGACGTGCGGGACATCCTGCGCGAGACCATGTTCGCGCCCACGGTCACGGGCGGCCCGCTGGAGAGCGCCTGCCGGGTGATCAGCCGCTACGAGCCGGAGGGCCGGGACTACTACGCGGGCATGGTCGCGCTGATCGGCCGGGACGAGACCGGCGCGCGGGCGCTGGACTCCGCGATCGTCATCCGTACCGCCGACATCGACGCGTCGGGCCGGATGCGGATCTCCGTCGGAGCCACGCTGGTCCGCGACTCCGACCCGGCCTCCGAGGCGGAGGAGACCCGGACGAAGGCGGCAGGGCTGCTGGAGGCGCTGCGCCACGCGCCGGGCGGCGGCATCGGCGCCTCCGCCCCGGTGGTGGACATGAGCGTCCACCCGAAGGTACGGCGGGCGCTGATCGAGCGGAACGCGCCGCTCGCCGGGTTCTGGTTCGAGGGACCGGACAGCAGGAGGCACCTGGTGCCGAGACTGGTCGGCCGCAGGGTGCTGGTGATCGACGCCGAGGACACCTTCACCGCGATGGCGAGGCACCAGCTCGCCGCGCTGGGGTGCGAGGTCAGCGTGCGCCGGTTCGACGAGGACTACCGGCTGGAGGAGCACGATCTGGTCATCGTCGGCCCCGGTCCGGGGGACCCCAGGGACTACGCCGATCCCAAGATCGCTCATCTCAGGGAGACGACGCTGCGCCTCCTTGAGCTGGGCATCCCCTTCATGTCGGTCTGCCTCGGCCACCAGGTGCTCAGCACGCTGCTCGGGCTGGAGATCAGGCGGAATCCGTTCCCCAACCAGGGGGTGCAGCGGAAGATCGAGTTCATGGGGCGGACGGAGCTGGTGGGCTTCTACAACACCTTCGCGGCCCGCAGCTCCGCCGACCGGTTCCCCTGCCTGGAGCGCGAGGGCACGGTGGAGGTGTTCAGGGAGGCGTCGAGCGACGAGGTCCACGCGTTGCGCGGCCCCGGCTTCGTCTCGGTGCAGTTCCACCCCGCGTCGGTGCTCACCAGGAACGGCGTGGAGATCCTCGGCGAGGTCCTCAGCGACCTGCTGGTGCACGCCGAGCGTCCCGTCCCGGCCGGAGCGGGAGTCTCGGCGTGAGTTCTCGCCCGTGCGGGTCCCGGCTCCTGCGGTGAATCCTTGTCCCGTACGGGCTCTCCCGTTCTGTCGGGAGCCTTCCGGTGAGTTCTCGCCGTGCGGGTCCCGGCTCCTGCGGTGAATCCTTGTCCCGCGCGGGCTCTCCGGGTGAGCTCCCGTTCCGTCCGGAGTCTTCCGGTGAGCTCCCGTCCCGTGCGGGTCGGGGCTCTCCCGGCGAGCGTGCCGACGAGAAGGAACGGCGGAAACGGTCAGGGGCGGGGGAGGGCCTCGATGGTCTCCATGTGCGACTCGCCCCAGTCGCCGAGCGGGATGAGCGCGGCGTTCAGCGAGTGGCCGAACTCGGTGAGCGAGTACTCCACCTTCGGCGGAACCTGGTGGTAGACCTCGCGGTGCACCAGGCCGTACGACTCCATCTCCCGCAGCTGCTGGATCAGCATCTTCTCGCTGATGCCCGACACGCTCCGCCTCAGCTCCCCGAACCGGAGCGGGTTGTAGTGGAGCGCCCACAGGATCAGCGCCTTCCACTTGCCGCCCACGACGTCGATGGCGGCGTCGAGCCCGCACGAGTAGGTCTGCTTCTTCATCCTGCTCCCCATACTTACAAAAAGGTTAGTACCTGACAAAATAGTAGGTACTTGAGGAAGTTTCAGCGGCGCGACAGCATCAAAACGTCCCAGCCCCGGGGTCACAACGAAAATCCGGGCCTGGGACCTTCGCATGCCGACACCGTATGAAACAGGGGGATAAATGAATATCGACGGCCGTCCGCCGGTGACAGTCATCGGCCTGGGGGCGATGGGAAAGGCGCTCGCCGGAGCCTTCCTGGACAACGGCCATCCCACGACCGTCTGGAACCGTACGGCCGGAAAAGGCGGGGAACTCGTGGAGCGGGGCGCGACCGAGGCGGCCACCGCCGCCGAGGCGATCGCCGCGAGCCCGCTCGTCGTGGTCTGCGTGCTGGACGACGCCGCCGTACGCGCCACCCTCGGCGCACCGGCTGCACCTGGCGCGTCCGATATCACGGACATTCCGCACGCCCCAGGCCCGCCCGACCTCGCGAACGCCCCCGGAACCACCGGCAGCCCCGGCACCGGGTCCGAAGCCCTGGCGGGCCGGACCCTGGTGAACCTCACCAACGGCACCCCCCGCCAGGCGCGCGAGCTGGCCCGCTGGGCCTCCGCCCAAGGCGCCGACTACCTCGACGGCGGCATCATGGCGGTGCCCCCGATGATCGGGCGTCCGGGATCGCTCATCCTCTGCAGCGGATCGCCCCGGGCCTTCGCCGCCCACGAGGAGACCCTGTCGGCGACGGGCGCCGTCAGCTACCTGGGCGAGGACGCCGGCCGGGCGGCCCTCTACGACATCGCCCTGCTCAGCGCGATGTACGGGATGTTCGGCGGCTTCCTCCAGGCCGTCGCCCTGGCCGGCTCGGAGAAGGTCCCGGCGACGGAGTTCACGCCGATGGTGGTCTCCTGGCTCAACGCCATGATCGCCAGCCTGCCCGAGATGGCGAAGGCGTACGACGCGAACGACCACTCGGCCACCGTCTCGAACCTGGAGATGCAGGCGGCGGGCTTCGTCAACCTGTTGGAGACCGGCAGGGACCAGGGCGTCGGCACCGAGTTGCTGGAGCCCATGGGAGCGCTGCTCAACCGGGGGGTCGCCGCAGGCAGGGGCGGCGACGACCTCTCGGCCCTGATCGACCTGCTCCGCACGGACCCCGCGAGGGTCCCGGACACCAGATCGAACGACCTCGGATCGGAATAGAAGATGACCTACGACCATCCCGTACCGGTGACGGTCCTCGGCCTGGGACCGATGGGCCAGGCGCTGGCCGGAGCCTTCCTGGACAACGGCCATCCCACGACCGTCTGGAACCGCACGGCCGCGAAAGCCGAGGCCCTCGTCGCCCGGGGCGCGACCCGCGCCGACACGGTCGCCGACGCGGTCGCGGCGAGCCCGCTCACGATCGCCTGTGTGATCGACTACGACGCCGTACGGGCGATCGTCGAACCGGCCGCCGACGCGCTGAAGGGCCGCACCCTGGTCAACCTCACCGCCGACACCCCGGAGCACGCGCGCCGGATGGCCACGTGGACCGCCGAGCGCGGCGTCGACTATCTCGACGGTGCCATCATGACCCCGACGCAGACCATCGGCGGACCGGCGGCCGTCGTCCTGTACAGCGGACCTGAGGAGATCCACCGCGCCCATCGGCGGACGCTGGCGAGCCTGGGCGGAACCTCCGTGTACCTGGGCGCGGATCCCGGAAGGGCGGCGGCGCACGACCTCGCCCTGCTCGACCTCTTCTGGACGTCCATGAGCGGTCTCGTCCACGCCTTCGCACTGGCGTCCGCGGAGAACATCGCCGCCAGGGACCTCGCCCCGCTCGCCAAGGGGATCGGCGCGCTGCTGCCCGACATCATCGACGAGTTCGCGGAGCAGGTCGACAACGGTGAGCACCCGGGCGACGAGTCCACCATCGTGTCGGCCGCGGCCACCATGGAACACGTCATCCACGCGGCCCGCGCCCGCGGCCTCGACACCGGCGTGATGAGCGCCGCCCACGCCGTCGCCCGACAGGCGATCGACGCGGGTCGGGGCGGCGAGAGCTTCTCACTCCTGGCGGAGGTGCTCAAAAAGCCCGTACCGGCACCCTGACCGGCACTGTGACCGGCCCCCTGACCGGCGACGCCTGCCGCTATGTCTGCGGCAGGCGGCGAGGAAACCATGAAGAACGCGGGAGCGGCCGAGGGAACCGCGACGAGCGCGAGATCGTTGGGCGTAGTGATCGACTCACAGCCTTCGGCCGACGCGAGTCGACGGCCGCCTCGCAGGAGCGTGCAGCATGGAAGTGACAGGCATCATCTCCGCTCTCATCATCGGTGTCGTGATCGGAGCGCTTGGCCGGCTGGTGGTCCCGGGACGTCAGTCCATCCCGATCTGGCTCACCATCGTGATCGGCATCATCTCCGCGTTCATCGGCACCGCGATCGCGACGGTGTTGGGAGTGGCCGACACCCGTGGGATCGACTGGATCGAGCTGGTCATCCAGATCGCGGTCGCCGCCGGTGGCGTGGTGCTCGCGGTGAAGGCCTACGACAAGCGCCAGATCCGCTGATCTCTCACTGAGGTGATCTCAGCGACTTTTATTTCAGGTAGCCGTGTTCGAAGTGCGTGAGGACGAGTGCGGCTTTGACGATGTCGCCGATTCGGCTGGGGCT